>JAUWKK010000308.1 GCA_030614245.1 Planctomycetota bacterium
ACTCAACTCAAGACAGCCGCCCGCATCGAGATTCTGCTGTCGTTTTGCTGTGCCATCGCGATGCGCATCGTGCAGATGACATACCTGGCCCGGACACACCCCGACGCCCCGTGCACGGAGATATTGGACGAAGACGAATGGTATGCCTCCGCTGCTTCGCAGCGAAGAAGTAAGGGGTCACTTGGGCGTGCAGCAGGCTAAACACATACGCCTGAAAACGCTCCCCCGCATTCGGCTAATCACTCGTCCTTCACATCCACTTTGTCGTCCGGCTTGTGGATGTGCTTCATGAACAGCACGTTGATCACTTCGTCGGTGTCATTGACGATATCATGGATATCTTCCGGTTCCAGCCGGACGACGTCGCCCGGCTTGATGCGGATCACCTCGCCGTTGACGACCATCTCCGGCCTGCCATTGAGGAAATAGAAGGTCTCCTCGACTTCCTCGTGATAATGCCTGCCGAGGGTGTCATTAGGAAGGAACCTGATGACGCCCCAGTCGATGTTCGGGCCGCGGAACAGGTACTTCACTCCCGAGTCGCCGTTGCGATACTCGAGGTCGAACTCATTTACCATTTCCATGTTGCTCGTCCTCCTGCCTGCCCGCCGTGGTGGGCCTGTCCGCCGTGGCGTGCCTGCGTGCCCTGTCGAGACTCAACAGCATCTGATATGCCTGCTCGATCTGAGCGAGCTTCTGCTCGGCTGTATTCTGGAATTCTTCGCTCATATTCGCCACGCGATCTGCGGCATACAGGGCCCGCTGCTTGAAGTAAGCCCGCATGACGCGATCCCGGCCGGCTTCTTCAGGGATGAGCAGCACCTCGTAAGGGTCAATCTCTTCCGCATCGGGCGTGGCCTTCGGCCCGGATTTAAGCACGAGCGACTTCAGGAAGCCCTTCGGCAGACCCTTGTGGGAGAAGTACATTGCCGCCAGCACGACGATCACGTCGTCTATCTTGCCCAGCCCGGCCGGGAGGAAATCGAAGTCGACCCGAGAGAACCAATACACGATCGCGATGCCGTACAGCAGGAAGCTGAAGAGCAGGTTCATTGAAGTTGCCCTGCCGCCAGTATTGTGCGGAAATCAAACGGGCACGGGACGAACGTGACGACGAAGACGAGCATCATGAGCAGTACCGCGACGGCGCGCTCCCAGCCGAGCGGCACGCGCTCGAAGACGAGCGGCGGATGCGCCCCGCGCATGACCAGCCGGATGAGCAATGCACAGATTATCCACATCGGCCAGACCTGTGGAAGCCGGGACAGCGGCTCCCAGTACCGCGAGCCGAATACCGAGAATACGCCGAGAACGCCCAGTACGGCAAGCCCGAGCAATGCTCCCCTCGCGAATGGCCGCTGGTTCCGCCCCAGAAGCGAATATGCGATGTGACCACCGTCCAACTGCCCGACGGGCAGCAGGTTGAGCGACGTAACAATGAGGCCGAACCATCCGGCCAACCGCAGCGGATGTACGGCCAGAATGCATCCAGCGGGAGTCGGCCCAACGATCAGCCATCGCATTGCGGCCGTCAGCAGCGAATCGCCCAGGCGGGCACGAACGGCGTACTGCGGGATCGAGCTCTCGGCTACGAAACCCGACTGAGCAATCCCAATCGCAAGCACCGCCACGGCAACTATCAGCCCGGCGAGGGGCCCTGCCGCACCGATTACGAACAGCGAACGCCGGTGCAGCATGGGCGTTCGGATCCGGATGATCGCGCCAAGCGTCCCGACGCCGCCGGGTATCGGCAGGAAATACGGCGGCGTCACCGTCATCCCATAATGCCGGGCGGCAAAATAGTGGCCGGCTTCGTGAGCGAGCAGTATCCCCAGCACCGCAGCCGAGAAAGCCGCCCCCTGCGGCATCATGGACGGCGCCGCCAGCAGGTGAAGCCATATCGAGTGCAGCCGTGCTGCCATGCCGGCGCCGCCAGCAATCACGCCGAACAGCGTCAGCACCATCATCTGAACTTCATACAGCGCGGCCGCCATGTGGCTGAGGAACAGCCGCTGCGACTCCTCCGAATGCGCCAGCATCGTCGTCAGCACCGTAATCGCCAGCAGCAGCACGTGCAGCTTCCAGCGGACCGCCGGCAGCCCTTCGTAGTATTGATACGTCACGTACCTGTCGCCGTCGATCTCGTCGAAGAATAGCGTCCCTGGGAACTGCCGAGCCTTCGCCCGGAGTTCCTTCATCGAGCTGCGGCTAGGGTCCTTCAGTTTCCCTCGGAAGATATGCCCGCTGCGCAGGTTGAGCGCCTCGTGGTGTTCGACAGCCGGCAGCAGGATATCACCGATGTTCTCCACGTTCTCTCACTCCCCATGCGTTACAATAGCTGTCGCCTTGTGCTTGAAGTACTTTCGGGCGACTGTGATTACGTCCTCGCGGGTCACGGCATTCACCCGCTCTCCGTATTGCTTGCCGTAATCGTAGCCAAGTCCGTAGATCTCATCAAGCGCCGCCTGTGTACTCAGTTTCATGTTTCCGCGCCGGTCAAGGATTCTGTTGCTGATGCACAGCGCCCTGGCCGTCTCGAATTCATCTTCGGTGAACTCGCCGCGCTTGAGCCGTTCGACGTGGCCTTCTATCCGCTTGATGGTCTCGTCCACCTTCTCCGGCCGCACCATCGCGAATATCTCGTAATGGCGCGCGTCCAGCCCGACCATGTTGTACCCGTAGACGACATAGACAAGCTGGTTGCCGCGCAGGTCCGAGTGGAGCCAGCCGCCGGGCACTCTTGCGAGAATCGAATCGAGCACTTCCATCGAGTAGCGGTCCTTCGAATCGGCAACTGACATGCCGGGCCAGGCCATGCATACTGCGGCTGCTCTCTCCTGCTTACGCAACGCCTTTGCGGCAACGTCCTTCTCGAGCTTCTGCGCCTGCGCGGCGGGCGGAAGCTTCAGGCTGCGGTTCGGCTTGAACTTCGCAAATGCCTTGCCGATTGATTTCTCTACGGCGTCAGGGTCGATATCACCGAAGACCGCTATCACCATGTTGTTGGGCACGGCGAACTTCCTGTGACAGGCGATCAGGTCGGCGCGGGTCAGCGCCTTGACGGATTTCTCGGTCCCGATGCGGTCCATTCCGTAGGGGCCGGTCTTGTACAAAGTGCGTGCCAGCAGCCTGCGGGCCTGCGCGCGGATGTCGTCGTCGGCCTGTGCTATTGCGTATAGCCGCTGCCCGCGCTCGCGCTGGAAATCCTTCTCGGTGAACGCCGGGTTCAGTATCACGTCGGCGAACAGCTCGAGCACCTTGTTGAAATCGCTTGCAAGGCCGGTCGACCGGACGTAAAGCGTGTAGTTGCCCGAGTCCGCTGATAGCCCGGCACCTATCGATTCGATCGCTTCATCGAGTTTCTTCTTCGACCGCGATTTCGTGCCCTGCATCATCATCGCAGCCGTCAACGACGAGATTCCGTTGTTCTCGGGTGTCTCGGTGCGCAGTCCGCCAAGGAAATAGGCCTGCATCGCAAAGATCGGCGCGGCCGTGTTGCGCATGAGCAGCAGCGTGGCGCCGTTGGGCAGTTTCACCTTCCGCACCTCGTCTTGCTTGACATCCCCCGCGGCTACAGCCGCTTCTTTTCCGGCTCCCTCTGGTTTCACTACTACTTCGCACAGTTTCGTCGGGTCGAAATATTTGCGGGCCACGGCCGTCACCTGCTTGGCCGTAACGGCACGGATGCCGCTGACGTATCGCGAGTCGAAATCAGGATCGCCGGTCGTCATCTCGCCTCTCACCATCGAATCAACCTGGTCCTCGATGTTCTCCGACTGGTATGCGAACTGCGCGGCGACTTGCGCCTTGACGCGGTTCAGCTCTGCACGCGATACCTTTTTCTTCTTCACACGCT
>JAUWKK010000246.1 GCA_030614245.1 Planctomycetota bacterium
ATACTCGCTCGATGCTTCCGGCGGCATCACGCGGTTGACGATACATGCGTCCACCGGGAAGCCGAACAGGCACAGATAGGCGTACGCCCGCTGCGACTCCTTGATAACCATTTTCTCGGGGTTCATCACAAGCCGCACCGATGTGATCGCCGGATCGCAGAAGACATCCTTGACGCCGTCGAGCTTTGCATAGAGTTCCTCGACGCTGCCGAATACGTCGTCGGCTGGAAGCTCGAACGGCGCGATGCGATTGACAATCGGGCGTATCATCTTTACGACGATCCGCTCGATATGGAAGACCTTCTCCATGTACCATTTCGCGACGTCGGGGAAGCTGAGCATCCTAATAGTCGCTCCCGTGGGGGCGCAGTCGATCAAGACCACGTCATAATCGCCGCCCTGGTAGAGCTGCTTCACCTTCAGCAGGCAGAATAGCTCTTCCATCCCGGGGAAGACGGCGAACTCCTCGGCGATGACGCCGCTGAAGCCTGCTACGCGGACGAGGTTGCGCTTGATGAACGCGCGTATCAGCCCCCAGTTCGCCTTGAGTTCATCGTGGACGTTTATCTCGGCCGCGTGAAGGTTGGGCACGACCTCTACCGGCTCGGGGCCGAGCTCCGCGTCGAACGAGTCTGCCAGGCTATGGGCCGCATCGGTGCTCAGCACGACGGTGCGCAAACCGCGCTCGGCGCACAGCACGCCCGTCGCCGCAGCGACCGTCGTCTTGCCCACGCCCCCTTTGCCGGTGAAAAGGATGATTCGCATCTGTCGATTCCTGCCGCGAACAGCCTACACACACGTGATTATACGACGTTACTTGTCACGATTCAACAAGAGGGGAAGTGCGTTTCAAATTTTCAATCGCTACGATGTGATTAGCATATGATCAAATCTCCCGCGTCACCGCAGCGGGAAGAGCCGGTTGCGTTGTTCTGTGGCGCTTGTAATTTTTGGAGCCGCTTGTGATGAGCGGCGCGGCTTCCGAATGGGCCTGGAACGGGCCCGCCTGAGGAGGAGGTGGTGGTGGCGGAACCCCGCCATCGGCAGGCAAACACGGCCAACCGAGGACGGTTGACCGTGCCACCCGGCAGAAGAAATGAAACCGCGGATGAACGCAGATGAACGCAGATGAACGCAGATTAGGAGGGAATGCCTCCATTGGCTTGCAGCCCCGAAAGGGGCGAAATAGAATAGCCCACGGCAACGCCTGCCCGCCACCGCGGGCGTACTTGCCGCAGAAATCGACAATAATTGTTGATTTTCATCACATTCCCACTTATCGCCGCCGAATTTCTTCCGAGACTATATCAGGCAGATCCGCTCGCGTGCAGGTATCTCTGCGCCGCATGCGGCTGATCTGCCGTTGACGCAGTTTCGAGGGAGACAATGGCTGAAAACACGCCTGCAAAGAGCACCAGGTCGCCGCATGCGCCGGCCCACCCGAATCCTGCCGAAGGCACGCAGCCGCCGGCCCGCCGGAGGCGGGGACAGGGGCGGTTCACAGTCCCTGTCATCTTTGCGTCGATGGTTTTCGTGACGGTGACTGGGACTGCGGTGCTCGTGAGCCTGCAATTCGGCGGCCGGCTCGGTGATTCGCTGCTTAATGCGCTTCAATACGCGGCATGTGCGGCGGGTGTGACGTTCATGATCGCGTTGCTTATCTCCCGTGCAGCGGCAGTGCAGCGGGCCGGCTTTCAGCGGTTCGCGAGTGGTTCAGCGCGTTCGGGCTCTGTGCGGTTGTACGACGCTGCTCCGAGCACCCCAGGCAAGACGATTAACGAACTTGAGCTGGACCATTACACGCTGGACAGCCTTGAGGGCGGCATCTTCACTTTGAACGGCGACGGCGTCATCACGAGTTTCAACGCCGGTGCCGAGCGTCTCACGGGCCGTCCGGCCGGCAAGGCCATCGGGCGCCGATACGCTCGCGTATTCAAGAAGGCCCCACGCGAGAAAGACAGCTCCGACACCATGTGGTTCGGTGATCTGATCGAAGCAAGCCTGACACAGCAACAGACATGCTCTTCCGAAGATGCCACAATGGTCAATCGAGACGGACGGGCGATTCCAATCGGCGTGACGATCTCGACGCTTTGCGATAGCACCGGCGCGGTGCTGGGGATGGTTGTCATCTTCAAGAGCCTGGAGGAAGTCAAGCGGGTCCGAGCGCGGATACGGCGTTCGGAGGAGCTGGCCTCGTTGGGCTCACTCGCTGCATCGATGGCCCACGAAATACGAAATCCCCTCGCGTCGTTGAAGGGCCTCACCGAGCTGATTCAGGATGATCTCCCGCCCGATCACGCCAATCGCCGTTGCACCGAGACGATCATCCATACACTCGACCGCCTCAACCGTCTCGTCGAGGACCTCCTCTGCTTCGGGCAGCCAGCGATCTCGAGGCTGGAAGCCGTCGACCCGGCACACATCCTCAGCGTTGGCGTCAAGTTCGCTCAATTCGCAACCAAGCAGGAGATCGAAATAAAGACATCCGACGCAAGCCTGCTGCCAATGGTGCAGGTCGACCCAAAGCGCATTCAGCAGGCACTGCAGAATATCATCCGCAACGCTGTCGCAGCAGCCGGCGAGGACGGCACTATCGATACTGACGCCCATTATGAGACCGACAGCACAGGCGAATGGGTGATCCTGAGCATCCATAACACCGGGTCCTACATCCCCCCCGACGAGCTCGATGATATCTTCAAACCATTCGTCTCCACGATGGCCGACGGGACAGGCCTGGGGCTGTCGATCTCCAATCAGATAGTCGAAAGCCACGGCGGGCACATCATCGTCGAGAGCGGTCCCGACATTGGAACCACATTCAATATAAAGCTGCCGGCGTTCTCACTTGGGAACCTCACAGAGCCTAGCGAGGAGGAGCATGTCGTACAGAGTGCTGATTGTAGATGACGATGAGAGTATGCGCTTCTTCCTCACGGAGGCAATGAAAAAACGGGGCTATGAGGTCAGCGCGGTTGGTTCGGCGGAAGATGCCTTCGCCGAACTGAAGCGGGCCGAATATGACCTCACGTTGATGGACATCCGCCTGCCCGGGATGAACGGCATCGATGCTATCGGGAAAGTCCGAAGCGGCAATCCTCACGCGATCATAATCGTAATGACTGCCCATGACTCCAGGGACTTCGCCATCGATGCCGTCAGGGCCGGAGCATACGATTACTTCAACAAGCCGATCAAGGTGGATGAGCTTGGCATCGTCATCGAGCGCGCCCTCGAAAGGCGGCGCCTGCAGCGCGAAATCGACGAACTGGGGAAATGTGGGGCAGGCCATGCCGTAGGCAGGCAGGCTTTTCAGCCTGCCAACGCAGTTAATCGGCAGGCTGGAAAGGCTGCTCCACAAAGAAAACTCACCGGCAGGTACGCCTTCGATAACATAGTCGGGAATTCGGGCCCGATGCAGGAAGTCTTCGCTCTCGTCAGCAAGGTTGTCGACAGCGACGTTACCGTGCTGATCTACGGCGAGAGCGGGACGGGGAAAGAACTCATCGCTCAAGCCATCCATAATGGAAGCGTGCGCAAGAACAGCCCTTTCGTCAAGCTCAATTGCGTTGCCATTCCGGAGGGATTGCTCGAAAGCGAACTGTTCGGCCACGAGAAGGGCGCATTCACCGGCGCCACCGCTCGCAAGCCGGGCAAGTTCGAGATGGCCAACAGCGGCACTATCTTCCTCGACGAGATCGGCGACATGAGCCTCACCACGCAGGCGAAGATACTTCGCGTGCTTCAGGAAAGGGAGTTCGAGCGCGTCGGCGGCACCGAGACAGTCGGCAGCGACGTCCGCGTCATAGCTGCGACCAACAAGGACCTCCTGGCCGCGGTGGAAGCGAAAGAATTCCGCGAGGACCTCTATTTCAGGCTCAACGTCTTCAGCATCGTCATGCCTCCGCTGCGCGAGCGGAAGGAGGATATCCCGCCGCTCGTCGAGCATTTCATGCGGAGCTACCGCCGCAAGACCGCCCACCCCTGGCGGCGAAACGAAGACATTCCAGTGATCGCGAAGAACATCGCACCGGCGGAGAACTCCGCCGGAGCAGCGTCGAAACTCTCGAACGAAGCGATGCAACTGCTGATGGCGTATGACTGGCCCGGGAACGTGCGGGAGCTCGAAAACTGCATCCAGCGAGCCCTCGTCATGGCCGAAAGCGACGTGATCGGCCCCGAATCACTCCCCCCGCACATCCAGCAGATTGCAGACTCACCCCGATTCGCCATCCCCAAGGGCACGCAGTCGATTGACCAGACGCTCTTCGATGTCGAGAAGCAGATAGTAGTCGACGCACTGAATCGCACCGCAGGCGTGCAATCGAAGGCTGCAATGATCCTCGGCATCTCTGAGCGCAGCCTGTGGCATCGCGTCAAGAAGCTAGCCATCAATGTTGCTGCGATCAAACGCGCCAGTTGAATTTGACGGCTGCTCGTGGTAAAAACAGCTCTTAACCTGAATGGTCAGCGCTGAAACCACGAACGCTCTCCGGGAGAACGTATGCAGCCGGACAACTTTGCCATCCCCCAGCGCAACGGCGAAATCCTCATCCTGCCGGGGCGTAAGGAACTCCTGGACACAATACCCTGTAACCACCAAATGCTCCTGGAGTATGATTTCGACTTCGCCGGGCGGCCGTTTCATACAGTTCTAGCTTCATCGCGAAGTCTCCTGACACGAATCGCCGCCGACTACACAGCCAGTCTCGGGGTCGAGCCGCGCATCGGCTGCAGCGATATAGTCGTCGCATGCGGCCATCAGCCCGCGTTCTGCCACGCAGGCGTCTGGATCAAGAACCACCTCATCAGTTGGCTCGCAGATCGGCTCGATGCCACGTCGCTCAAC
>JAUWKK010000414.1 GCA_030614245.1 Planctomycetota bacterium
AAAACGGCGGCGGCCCAGCCACCGTCGCCCTCCGGTGGACGTAGTCCAAGGCGCTGGTCGAAGGGGCTAGCACGCGGACGCCGACGCCCACGACCCCGCCTCCGACCGACTACATTATCTCGTCTACCGAGTATGCCGGCGAGCTCTCGGCCGAAGGAGCCAAGTTCACGCTGACGGCCGGCATAAGCGTGCTCAAGGAGAAGGGCTGGAAAAAAATCCCCCTGCTGCCGACTACCGTCGCCATCACCAGTGTGGAACTGCCCGACGGCGTGTTCCTGAACGCCACGGGCAGGGCGTACGAAGTGATAACCGAGAAGGTCGGACAGATCGCCGTCAAGATCGAGTTCGCGGTCTCGGTCGTCGAGAAGGCCGGCATCAACGAGGTGAAGTTCAACCGCGTGTCGCCGGGCTCGTGCGTGCTCGATCTCACCATCGCCCGCGAGAACGTCGACGTGAAGGTCACGCAGGCGCAGTCGATAGTCGTCAAGACCGAGGGGGCAACGACCAAGGCGGCTGCGGCTATCCCCAGCGGCGTGCCGATCGCTATCGTGTGGGAGCGCGCGCTGCCCAAGATCGAAGCCGTGCCTGCAAAGCTCTACGCCGAAACGCGCACGCTCGTCTCGGTGGCCGAGGGAATGCTCTTGTGCCGGGAGACGGTGAACTTCAACATCCTGCACACGGCGGTGCGCGAGCTCAAGCTGCAAGTCCCCGCCGATTGCAGCGTTCTCGATGTGACCGGCCAGAAGGTGCGCGACTGGCGCGTTGATGACAAGACCGGGCGGAACGTTGTGCTGGCGAACGAGGGGATCGGCTCATACAGCCTGAGGATAACGTACGAGAAGCCCGCCGGCGCCGGCGTGAAGATTCCCGTTATCCGTGCCGGCGGCGTCGAGCGCGAGAAGGGATTCATCGCGGTCGTCGCGCTGACGAACGTCGAGATTGCGGCAGGCGCCGCCGTCTCCGGCGCGACGAGCATCGACGTGCGGCAGCTTCCGGCCGATATCGCGGCGATGACCAACCAGCCGATACTGCTGGCGTTCCGCTACGTGGTGCCGGAGTTCAGCATTCCGCTGGACATCAAGAAGCACGGCGAGGTGGCTATGCTGCTCACGATCATTGACCGCGCGGCCTTCACGGGGATGCAGCTCAACGACGGCCGCCGCATCACCAAGGTGCTCTTCATGGTGCGCAACAACCGCAACCAGTTCCTGCGGCTGAAGATGCCGGCCGGCGCCGAGATATGGTCAGTCGAGGTAAGCGGCAAGACCGTTGCGCCTGCGAAGGACGGCAAGGGCAGCGTTCTGATCCCGCTCGTCCGCAGTTCGCGCAGCGCGCGTGAGCTGTCGTCGTTCCCGGTCGAGATGGTATACGTCGAGACGCCCGATGGAGCGGCGCCCGCGCGCGGGAGCATACGCGTCGAGCTGCCCGAGCTGAATGATGCTCCCGTGATGCACGTGATGTACAGTTGCTACCTGCCCGCCGAGGGCCGCTATCAGATCGGCTGGGGCCGAAGCGGCTTCAGCGGCCCGATGCGCCCGGTCGAAGAGTTCACGGCACTGGCCACTGCGCGCGGAGCTGAAGTCGTTCCCGCCAACGCCCAGGCACAATTGGCGCAGATCGAGAGGAAGATCAACACGCAGGCAGCCGCAAGAGCGCGAGCCGCAGGCGCGACGCCCATACGCGTCCGTCTGCCTATCAACGGCAAGCTCTTCAAGCTCGAAAAGATACTCGCACTGCCCGGCGACAAGCTGTGGTTCCAGGTGCAGTACAGCCGCTGGAAGGTTGCCGACTGAGCATGCATTTGTGTCTGTAGCCCCGCCGGGCGACCGTCTTTCTGTCCGCCTGATTCGACTCGAAGGCGTCACCAGACACTAACATGGATTGGCACTTCTCCTCTTTGGCGATGCGCCCCATGGCCCGGATGGCGTCGAACCATGCCTGGCCTACACCTCTTCTGTGCTCCTTCCAACTCAAACGCCCTGCGGGAGCATTACAGACGGTAGTACGCCGTGTTCGTCGTCGAGCTGAAGGTCTTACCGCACGATGTGCATCGATACCGTCGCCGACGGCCCCGTTGCAGATTCACGAGCCGGTGGAGGACCATGTTGCCACAACTTGCTCGCCCGAAATGTGGACAGCTCTCGTTCGGACAGCATCGATACTTCGTACGGGCTCGTGCCATTCTTGCTGGCCTCACTGAAAGTGGTGTACGTCAATTGAGGCCGCAAATCTTAGCAGAGACAGATGTTACGAGCAATGGACCAACTTGCGATGAAGGAAGGCCCCCCACCGGGCGTGTTGACGCCGGGGTATCAGGCCGCTATACTTAAGCCTGTTGAACAATCTTGAGTCGGTCTGACCTGGCGTTCGCATCGACAGGAAACTGGGACATTCCACCATGCGCGAACAGGGCGTCGGGCGGCCTCCCCTCCGGGTGTCCGGCGGTGGGTGCTCGCGCATAGGCCGTCCCCGGCCGCCGGGCGGGGCCGTAATCGGCGGCGCCCGGTTTTTGGCG
>JAUWKK010000259.1 GCA_030614245.1 Planctomycetota bacterium
AACAACCGCGCGGCTCTGCGTTCGAGCGGCGTGCGGCGCGGCTTGGGTATCCGGATGCGGTCGAGGCCGGTAAGTTCGCGAAGGACGGTTACGTTGCGTTTCATCACGATATCGCGAGCGGCGCGAAGCTGCTGCAGGCGTGGCGTGATGCGTTGATTGCAGCCGGATGGCGCGAGGTTGGCTATGGCCTCGATGAGGCGGCGTTCGCGCTCTTCCACGTAACGTGTGCGGGCATGGAGCCTGCGAAGCACCTTGCCGGCGGATTCCTTCGAGGGCGGCTGCTGCGCGAGAGCATCCAGTTCCGCCGCCGCGAAGCGGTCGCTGTTGATTCTTCCTACGGCCGTTATCACCGCCATGTCGAGCAGCCTGCGGGCCTGCGCGGCGTCTAGAGTCTCCCCGTCGAATTCTTCGAGGGCGTCCTTCAGCCGTTCAAGCGTCGGTTCCCGATCAATTAGTTCGCGAATGGCATCGAACATCGGGGCATTCTCCACTGGCGAGTGATTATAGCAGCGCCGGCAGTTGAGTCAATCGGGTTGCCGTGTGAGCCGGCATGGGTAATGCTCTCGCTTGAATCGAGGGCTGATGTGTGTATATTAAGATGGGTGATGAAGAGCACGATGGCGATGAAGAAGAATGTATTGAGCGGATGTTTTCTGGCGGCGATTGCGCCTGCTGTGCTGGCGTTCGCGATTGCGGGGTGCGGCAACGGCAAGGCTGCCGAGCCGGAACTGCCGCCTGAGGTGGCAGGATATGCGAAGGATCTCCAGTCGGAGAATGTCGCCGTCAGGCTGGCTGGGGTGAAGGCGCTCGCGTCGGTAGAGCGGCGCGAGGCAGTGGACGTCTTGACGCGAGCGTTGTCGGATGTGTCGCCCCGTGTGCGGCGCTGGGCGGTGTGGGCGCTGGGACACAAGACGCAGGATGATATCCGCGCCACGATAGCGATAATCGAGAAGCGCAAGGACGGCGATGCCAACGTCCGCTGTGCCGCGACGACCGCTCTTGGCGATGTCGCCGACGCAAAAGTGGTCGGCCACGTCGCCAACCGGATGGCAGACCCGCATCCTGCAGTGCGGCTCACCGCTTCCGGACTGCTTGCCCAGCGAATAGATGAGACGTACTTGAAACAGGAGCAGGTGCGGATCATCACGCTTGCGGTGAAACTGCTGGATGAACCGAACTTGACGCTGAGCCGCAACGCGGTGCTGATACTGAATCGGATCAGCGACAAGGGATACGGTGCGAAGCTCGACTGGCTGGCTGCAACCGTGCCGCAGCGCCGGCAGGTTGTAAAGCAATGGAAAGCATGGCACGAGCGGCGCAGCGATTAGCGATGATCGATAGGATGGATGCAGAGTCACCCACCAAGAACCAGCGGCCAGCAAGAAGTATGTAAAAGCGCGGGCGACCCGGCCGGTAAATGAATTGGACATTGAAGAGAGGCAACCACATCCGCCTGCCGGCGGGCAGGGATGAACGCTGATTATCAAGAATCGCTATCTGTGTTTATCCGCGGTTTCATTCATCTTCTGCAAGTTTTTTTTTGACAACGCAGAAAAGCTGCCTATAATCCTATTAGGGTACGAGAGTAAGCAAAGTCAACCGGGCGCCCATGCCCACCTCTGCTAAGAAAGCGAGGATGCAAAGTTGGATCAGGATGTACTACAGAGAATTGTAGAAGAACGTGGTTTAATCCGCGACGAACAGTACTCGGAAGCAGATGCCCGAGCCGAGGTCGCACACGTCGCCAATGTCTTGCTGCTGCATGAGGCCGGCGCGGCCATCCCCTTCATCGCTCACTATCGAAAAGACCACACCGGCGGCATGACAGAGGACGAGATATGTGCGGTGGTAGACCGCTGCGAGGAACTGCTCGACCTTCAGTCCCGCAAGGCGGCGTACGTCAAGACACTCGAGGAGCAGGGCCAACTCACGGACGAACTCCGCGCGAAGTTCGCCGAATGCTTCGAGAAGGCTGAACTTGACGACCTTTTCCTGCCGTTCCGCCCCAAGCGCCGCTCGCGGGCTGCCGAGGCGCGAGATAAGGGTCTCGAGCCGCTGGCGAAGATGATATTGGAACTTGCCGGCGGCCGGCGGATCGAGGCAGGCTCGATCGATGAGCTTACCGCGCCTTACGTGGATGCCGGGAAGGATGTCCCCGACGCCGAGACGGCTCTGCGGGGGGCCGTGCAGATTATTGCCGAGTGGATAGCTGAAGACGGCGCTGTCCGCGCTGAAATGCGGAAGCTCTTCGTCGAAGAGGGCGTACTCGTGTGTCGCCGGACCGAAGACAGGTCGGCGGATAAGCAGCGGAGTTCACAGCGGGTGCAATCTCGTCATCTGCGCGACCGATTTGAAGCATACTGCGATTTCTGGCAGCCTGCAGCCGACGTGCCGTCGCATCGGGTACTCACGATCCGACGCGGGGAGAAAGAGCGCTACCTCCGCAGCACGATCGAGATAGGTCCTGAACAGGCGATCAGACTGCTGCAGAAGCGATTCCTCAAGGATGAAAATTCGCTCGCTGCACCGTTCATGAAAGATGCGATAGAAGAAGCCTTCAAGCAGATGCTGGCCCCGGCTCTGCAATCCGAGCAGAAGAGCCTGCTCAAGCGGAGAGCCGACAAGCATGCCATCCGTGTCTTCGCCGCAAATCTCCGCAACCTGTTGATGATGTCGCCGTGCAGCGGGAGGAAGTGCATTGGCATCGGCCCCGGCAATCGCGGAGCGTTCAAGGTGGCGGTAGTCGATGCCGACGGCATGTTTCTCGACTATGCGACGATATTCACGCGTAATAGGACGGTGCGCCCGCGTCGCGCTCCGGCCGCAAGCCCCGAGACCCCGGCAGCGGAAGCCGCGCCCCAGGCGGAAGCGGCGCCGCCCGAAGGCGAGCAACCCGCCGAAATGCCCGAGCAGCCCGTTGCCGATCGGGACGATGTACAGCAGCAGCCGGACGATGCTGTGCCGGATGCCGAGACGCCCACGCCCGCAAGCGAGACTGTCGAAGAGGCGGCGGAAACTCCGGTACCGCTCGAGCAGCTCGATGCTGAAACAGGCGAAGCCGAGACAGGAGAAGCTCAGACCGAAGCTCCGCAGACGGCAGAAGATGTGACGCAGCAAGCCGCTGAGGGTGGCGCTCCCGCCGAAGAGCCGCAGACGCCGGCCGGGGAGGCGGAGAAGCCGGTCGATGAAGCACAGCCGATTTCCGATGTCGAGCGAACTACACAACGGCTGAAGGAGTTGTTCGTCAAGCACGGCATCGACACCATCGTGGTCGGCAGCGGCTCGGCCTCGCGGCATGCGGACGAGTTCATCCGGAAGTTCCTGAAGACCCATCTGCCGGATCACAAGGCCGAGCGGGTCGTCATAAACGATGCGGGTGTAAACGTGTATGCATCATCGAAGGTGGGGCACGACGAGTTTCCTGGGCTCGACCCGAGCGTGCGTGGGGCAGTCAGCCTTGTACGGCGTTTCCAGAACCCGCTGAGGGAACTGGTGAAGGTGGAGCCTAAATGGATAGGCGTCGGGCAGTATCAGCACGATGTGAACCAGGCGCTGCTCAAGCGTGCGCTTGTTCGTGTAGTGATGTCATGCGTATCGGCCATTCGCGTGGATTTGAGCTCGGCGTCGCAGTCGTTGCTCCGCTACGTCCCGGGGATTAGCTCGGTTGCAGCCCGCAGCATTGTGGAGCATCGGCGAGCGAGGAAGGCCTTCGCGGCGCGTGATGATCTGAAGACTGTCCGCAATGTCGACGAGCAGGCGTATCTGCAGGCGGTTGGGTTCCTGGTGGTACCTGATTCGCCGCATCCGCTGGACAAGACAGGCATACATCCCGAGTGCTATGAACTGGTAGAGAAGATTGCGACCGATGCAGGCTGTTCTGTAGATGAGCTGATCGGGAATGAAGAAGCGATCGAGAAAATTGACTGGCCCGGCTACGTCAGCGATTCAGTCGGCAGGTTGATGCTGGCCGCAATTCGCAGGCAGCTAGAACATCCGCACGAGGACCCGCGCAAGGAGTTCAAGCGATTCCAGTATAATGAGGGGCTCTCCAGGGTAGAAGACCTCAAACTGAACATGGTTGTGGAAGGGGTGGTAACGAACGTGACAAATTTCGGCGCGTTCGTTGACATAGGAGTGCATCAGGACGGCCTGGTGCATGTATCGCAGTTATCGCGCGGTTTTGTGAGGGACCCCAATGAAGTGGTGAAAGTGGGCGACGTGGTGAAAGTGCGCGTTCTGGGGATCGACAACAACAACAAGCGCATCCGGCTGAGTATGAAGGCCGTCGCAGGGCGCCGCCGCCGCCGCCAGAAGCCGAGAGGCTTTAGTGGCGAGACCGCGGATGGCAAGAAGGTCTCCGCGCAAGAGAGGCTGAGCCGGAAAGCTACGCCGGAAGAAATCGCCCGTATCGTGCAGAAGCGGTCCACACGATAGCCCTCAGTGGCCGGTTATCAGTAATCAGTGAACAGTAAGCGGTAATCAGTAAGCAGTAATCAGACGCCCCCGCCAGAATAACTTTCCTCGCACGTCCGGGCGGGCGGTGTCAGGCGGCGCGGACGGGGGATCGAGCAGTAATATATGTCAAAGCTCGCCGGAGACGTTTATGAGCGACCAGC
>JAUWKK010000351.1 GCA_030614245.1 Planctomycetota bacterium
CGCTCATCGTCCCCGGCCCGTCGGCAGGCGAGGTGTACCAGCGGCTGACGGGTCTGGTCGACCGCATGGGGCAGCATAATTTCTATGAACTGCACAAGCACTTTTTCGAGGTCTTCATGCTCGGAAAAGACCTCTTCTGGCCGATGATGCTCGGCGGCGTGATGGTTGGCGCCATTCTCGGCTGCCTGACGTATCCCGCCGCTTTGTGGGGCGTGAAGGAATACCGCCTGATCCGCGAGAAGAGACGCCATGATCGCGCACGCCGCCGGGCGATGAAGCGCCAGCGGCGATCCTGAGCCCCGCATCCTGACGCAAGATGATCGAGAACATGCAAACACGGGACACGATCCGCCCAAACGTCCTTGCCCCCTCGCGCCTGTGGTGGATGTGATCCTGCGCGGGCATGACTGCCCATCGTGGGGTATCTTATGCGCCGCGAGTGTAAGAAGGTGTTTAATGCTCGAGCTGGCGAAGAATCGCTGGCCGTCAGGCGCGAATGTGCGTCTCAGCTTTCGGTACGCCCGGGAGGGGCATCATCTCTTCGCTGCGAAGCCGCTGAGAGCCGGGGGGCATATAGGCTGGGGCTTCGAGCCCCAGTTGAGGAGCGAAACAAAACGAGCCGCCCTGGAGGGGCGGAGGAAAGGAACATTTCCCGTGCCCCTCCAGGGCACAGATATTATGCGAACTGTTTCCTGGGACTGAAGTCCCAGGCTTTATGCCTTGGCCGTTACACGGCCAGGAATCAGCATGCATGCGTTTCGGGTTGAAGACATCCATTGCCTCTGGAGCACGGTTGTCCAGCATACCCCACGATCTGGATACAGACTCATCCTGCGCCTCTCTTGCATCCTATTCGTCATCCAGTTGTGCGAACTTCTGGATACCGTATGCGAGCGTGAGGTCGTCTGGAGTTGTTATCTTGATGTTGAGCGGCGTGCCTTCGACGACGTAAACGGGATGGCCGAGGATCTCGACGAGTTGCGAGTCGTCGCTCACGTTCTCAACGGTCGGGCAGATCTCCCGGTATGCTTTCTCGATGAGCGAGCGCTCGAATACCTGTGGGGTTTGTGCGAGCCAGAACCTGCGCCGGTCGTGCGTGGCGGCGATTCGTCCATCTTCCACTTCTTTGAGCGTATCTGCAACGGGCATTGCGACGATGGCGGCGCCGGTCTCTCTCGCCCGTTCGATGCATTCACGGATGTCGCACAGCTTGGGAAAGGGCCGGGCGGCGTCGTGAATGGCCACGTAGCAGACATCCTCGTTGAGGCGCTCGAGGCCGTTCGTCACGGACTCACAGCGCGAGCGGCCACCTGCGACTATGTCGCGATAGTCCTCGACGCCGAAGTTGCTGAAGAGCTCTTCCCACTGCTCGCGCCAGCCGTGGAGGTCGTCCGGGTGAACGACTATGACGCGGTGCACTATCTCGTCCAGCGGTGCGAAGCGGGCGCAGGTGATGTGCAGCATCGGATCCGCGCCGATCGTGAGGAAGGGCTTACGGAGGGCGGTCCCCATTCGCACTCCGGCGCCCGCGGCTGCTATGATCAGTCCTACATCCCGGTTCTCAGTCATTTTGTGCTATCCGGTGGATTCTGATGGTGTCGGTAGCGCCCGTAGCCGGCGTATTGCCGATGACTACAACGAGAACGTCGCCGGGCTGTACGAGGGCGAGTTCGAGGAGCTTGCGCTCTCCCAGCCGGAGCTGCTGCTCGGCATCGCCGGCTTGAGGGACGACGGCCGGCCGCACGCCCCACATCATCGCGAGCCGCCGGTAAGTCGACATCTCGGGCGTCAGGGCGAAGATCGGCCGGTCGGGGCGGCGCTGGGCCACTTCGCTCGCGGTCCGACCCGACATCGAGAAGACCACAATAGCTCGTGCATCGATAGTGTGGGCCGCGTGGCAGGCGGCGTCGGCGGCGGCGTCCTCGAACGTCGCCAGCCCGCGCAGCGGCGAAGCGGCCAGCTTCCGGGCGTAAGGCTCGCTGGCTTCCACCTGTACGGCGATCTCGGCCATCGTCCGCACCGAGCGGCTCGGATACCGCCCGATTGACGTTTCGGCCGAAAGCATAACGGCGTCGGTGCCGTCGAGAATGGCGTTAGCGACATCGGAAGCCTCGGCACGCGTCGGGCGTGGGTGATCCGTCATCGATTCGAGCATCTGCGTCGCGGTTATGACCGGTACGCCGAGCTGATTTGCCTCGCTGATGATGTTCTTCTGGGCGATGGGCACCTGTTCCGCACCCAGTTCGACGCCGAGATCGCCCCGGGCGACCATTATCCCGTCCGAGCTTGCAAGAATCTCGTCGAGGTCGTCGAGCGCCTCAGGCTTCTCGATCTTGGCGATGACGGGGATATCGGTGCCGTTCTCCGCGATGACACTGCGGAGATGCTTCATATCCTCACCTCTCCTTACGAATGAGAGGGCCACGAAATCAACGTCGAGCTCGATGCCCAGCTCGAGATCGGCGGCGTCCTTAGCGGTCAGAGAGGGGCAACTCAACTTGACCCCCGGCAGATTGATGCCCTTATGCGCGAGCAGCGTGCCGCCGAAGATGACCTCGGCTGCGACTTCTTCGGACGAGGTAGAAAGCGCGCGGAGCTCAATCTGGCCGTCGTCGAGCAGGATGCGGTCGCCGGGTTTGACATCCCGGGCGAAGTCCTCGTAGTTGGTCGAGATACTCTCCACGTTGCCCGTGATCGTCCGCGTGGTGATAACGATCCTCTGTGCCGGCTCAAGCTCGACGTGTCCGCCGTATAGCTCACCGACGCGAATCTTCGGGCCGCAGAGGTCCTGTAGAATCGCAACGGGACGGTTGATCTCTTCGGCGATCGAGCGCGTGAGCCTGACCACCGCGCGCGCATAATCATGCGAAGCATGCGAGAAATTCAGGCGGACAACATCGACGCCGGAACGGAGCATCTCGCGCAGCACGTCGGGCTCGTCCGAGGCCGGGCCGACGGTGGCTACTATCTTCGTCTGCCGTATTCTGCTCTTCATCGCTGGTTTCTCCTGTTCCGTGACGGCCCCATTATACAATGCCGGAGGCGGTCACTTGCAAGCGTTTTCGGGAAGCTGTTGCAGAAGTTCCCCGAATAGAGGGGCCTGTCCGCCGATCTGCGGGAGTATGAATCCCGAGCCGGTTGCGTTGTCCCCCCCGGGGACCGTGGCATGTTGCGGGTCCGCTGCGCCCCTCCAGGGCGGCTCGTCTTGCTTGGCTCGTCAACTGGGGCTGAAGCCCCAGCCTATATGCCCCCCGGCTCTCAGCGGCTTCGCAGCGAAGAG
>JAUWKK010000397.1 GCA_030614245.1 Planctomycetota bacterium
TATGCCTAAGTAGAGCTCCGCCAGATGCTCCCTTGGCGCCGCACGTCTGCGGACTAGCGCCAGCACTATGAGAGCAAGGAAGGCTGGGCTAATTGACCTGACCAGCAGCCATATCTCCTCCGCGAGCGTCCTGAGGTAGCCCAACCCGTCGATGCCGCTGTAGCCCGGAATCACGGAGCCGCCGACGGCAACGGTGTCCGATGCCGGCGGCGTCACGCCGACGGCGCTCGTGACCGCCACGAGGACACTCTTTTTCTTGCTGAGCCGCCAGACACCCGTTTCGGCTCTCATGTGGAGTACATAGGGAAGTATAACGATGACAGCGCCCGCCCCGAGGATTATCAGATTTCTGAGCCCCGTCACCCAGCGGTGCCGCAGACTCCGCAGGACCATGACCAGGCCAACCCCCCCGGTGATCATGACTACGCCGAGGGCCTCCGGCCTGGCGAGATAGCCCAATCCCGCGACACACCCGCACGCCAGCCAGTAGGCGGCTTTTTGTGTTTCCAGGGCTCGCAAACCCAACCACAGCGAGCAGATCAGCAGGAAACCATACACCGCAGCTGCGTCAAACCGGACGGAGAAGCTGCCCAGGAGAGGCTGAAACACGAGCAGCAGCGCCACAAACATGGCCGGGCCTGTGCCGAATCGCCGGCGAGTGAACAGGTACATTGCCGCAACGGTCACCACGCCGAACAGGAGCGAAGTCGCCCTGCCTGCCAGCACCCAGTTGCGCAACACCAGATAGGGCCCCACCACAAAGGCAGAGTACAACGGCGGATAGGCCGGAGCGAAGGCTTCGGCAAAACGGCCCTCAAGAAGATGGCGGGCTATGGCCATGTAAGTTGGGCCGTCCCCGGAGATTGTGGCAACGAGCATCGCCTGCCCCAGACGCACGACGATGGCCAAAACCACTATCGCCAGGAGTATTCTTCGTTCGCGAGTCCCCATCTACAGAAAATCCTCTTCCGTGAGTTTTTCGTTTGCTCGAATGTCGCGGGCAGCGGCCTTGCCCAGGATGTCGCGGCGCCTTGCCGGGGGCAACCCGTTGCCCGGTTTCTTAAAAGCGAGCATCGCTTGCGTGATCTTACTGCCTTTCTGGATGTTCTCGCAAGCAACTATGCTTTTCTCAAAAGTCGTTTTCATCTGCGCCAGTTGGCAAGCAGCCCGGTCTTTGTCGACAGGATGTTGCATGGCCGATTCGAGGTCCCGGATCTCATCGACGAGCTGTCTCAGTTCGCTCGGTTCGAGTGAGTGTCTCGCGTCCGAGCCGTACATCTTCCGGGATAACGTGAAGTGCCTCTCGACAACCGTTGCCCCGTTGGCGACGGCTGCGAGTGATGCGTAGAAGCCGAGAGTGTGGTCGGACAGGCCCACCGGCAGCCCGTAGCGGGACCTCATCTCGTCAAGAACGTTCAGGCCGACCTTGTCGGCCGGGCAGGGATATATCGACGAGCACTGTAGCAGCGTCACGCCGCCGGAACGGCTGTCCTTCAGGGCTTGGACCGCGGCATCGAGTTCGGCCCAGGAACTCATCCCCGACGACAGCAGGACCGGCTTGCCCGTCGCACCGATTCCCTCCAACAGGGGGATATTCGTGACCTCGCCCGACGGGATCTTGTACGTCTTCACACCCGCTCGCTCGAGCAGCTCTAGGGCCTCGCAAGAGAACGGCGAACTGATGAACTCCACGCCGTGGTCTTCGGCGCAGGCCTTCAACGCAATGTGCTGTTCGAGATTGAAGGCTGTCCTTTCGAAGTAGTCCTTTCGGCTTTCTTCGTTGAAGTAAGGCGGCTGGGGCGCGTTCGGGAGGCTCTCGGCGTCAAATATGTGGGTCTGGAATTTGACGGCGTCCACGCCGCATTCGGCGGCGGCCTTGATGAAGCACTTGGCCAACCCCACGGAGCCTTCGTGTGTGTTGCCGATCTCGGCGATGATTGAAGTCTTCATTCTCGTTTCTCGAATGCACGCTTGATGGAGGATGCAGTGAAGAGTTTAAGCCAATAGCCGAGGAGCAGGCCAGCGGCAATCGTCGCAATCTTGATCATGTAGACCGGGGCAGGAAGATGCGGGCTGTCGAGGGTGAACCCGCCGTTGATGTGCATCGCCAGCAATATCGTCGAATACATGTACGCCAAACACGACAAATTCGCCGCATTGTCAAGACCGACAAAGAAGGTCCGGCGAGACAGGAGCATAGTCAACAGCCAGGACGCCGCAAATGCAGCCATAGTGCTGTAGACGGCGACGATCACTCCGTACTTCGGCATGAACACGAGGTTGATGCCTATGTTAACGGCTGCGGCGATTGCAGTTACGGTCGCCACCGTGGCCGTTTTCTTTTCGAAGAACAGGCCACTGCCCGCAAAACAGTAGAGCGAGCGGAAGCAATATGCGGAGGCAAGCAGCGGTATCATGCGCCATGCCTCGAAGTACTTCTTGTCGAGCAGATGGTAGACCAACTCGACCGAAAAGAGAGCAACACACGCTATCGCCAGCGACGTAAGGAACGTCACCGTTCGCGATATGTCCCTCGCCTGCTTGACGGCAAGTGCCCTGTCCTTGCCGGCTGTCTGGAAGAAGTGCGGCTGGAATGCTGCGTTCAACTGGTTGACCAGTGTCTTGAACAGAGCGGCGATCCTGTCCGCCAATGCGTAGAGACCTATCGCCGATAGAGGGACGTACCATGCCAGGATCACGCGGTCCGAGTACATGAA
>JAUWKK010000035.1 GCA_030614245.1 Planctomycetota bacterium
CGGCTCAGTCCATCGCTCTGCATTTGAGTGATTTCGAGCATCGAGCGGTACAGCTCCACCTGCTTCTTGTAACCTTCGGTGAGGCCGTTAACGGCTGTGTCGTCCACTTTGGTGGCGATCATTTCTGGTCCTCCTTGCTTGCCCGTGCGTTAGGCGGGTTGGCTTCCCCGCCCGTGGCGGGCTTGGTTGCCGGTTCGGTACTGGTCACATCCGGACGGTTGAGATTGAATTTTTCGAGCCATTTAGTCGATCTGATGAGCCATGCAGCTTCGGGGGTCCAATGGCTGTCGGGCCAGGTGAGCCGCAATTCCTGGGCAACCTGCTGGGCCTGCTTCAGTTTCCCGAGTCGACGCAGGCAGATGGCTTTGCGCAGTTGCAGCCACGCTTGGTCATCGGGATCGAGGTCGAGTTTTGCACCAATATGCAGGTGCGGCAGGGCCTCCTCGTAACGGCCCATATCGACTAGCAGCAGGCCGATCTCAGCTTCGCTGCCGTAAGGCTCGGCCGGTGGCGGCACGTCGGGCAGCTCGATCTTCTGCTCTCTGGCAGGCACCAGCCGGACCGGCTTCAGGCGGGGGGCATCAGCCTCTTGATTGCTCTGGTCGCGCAGCACTTGCAGCATCCGGCGGAGCTGCTCGATGCGCGACCGGGCATCGCTCAGATCCTCTTCGAGCAGGAGGTCATCCACGTCGTCAACTGCCACAGGCTGCTCAACTGCGGTCTCGGCGGCCGGCTCGCTGCTCTGAGGCTGCGGGCTGCTGGCTTCAGACTTCAGGGATGCGGCTCCGCCTATCTGCCTGAAGCCTGAGGTCTGAGGCCTGATGTCTGAGGCCGGCAGCTTATGGGTCTCGAGATCTTTCAGGAAGCGTCCGAGCAGTTCATGGCGGGTCGCGTCGAGATTGGGAGCCCGCTCGGAAGACTTCTCCGGAGCAAGCGGCGTGGGCTGTTCGGCTGCCATTATCGGCAGGACCGCGAAGAGAGAGATCAGTAAGCAGCAAGCAGTAATCAGTGAAGAACGATAATACTGAATACCGGCCACTGATGACTGAATAGTGACGGGGTTCATCAGTCGTTACCCCCAGTTAAAGAATAGGTATCTGTGTTCATCTGTGTCCATCTGCGGTTTCATCCGAACAATCATCAGTCGTTACCCCCAGTTTCGGGTTCGGTCGTCGTGGTTGACGTAGCCGTTGCAGTATCTTTCGGGGGCCCCTGATATATGACGAGGGCCTTCTCGGGGTGGCCGAGAGCGATGTAGCACCGCGCGGCCGCTCGATATGCGTGCTTGAGGACGTCAGGCTCGGGATTGGCTTTTATCAGTTCGAAGAGCATATCGAGCGCCTGCCGGTGTTCGCCGCGTTCAATGACGAGCCTGGCGGCGTTGAGTGTAGCCTGATGGCTCAATGTCCCCGTCATTTCGCGGGCGAGCGTCGTGTAGTGCTGCTGTGCGTCGACGAGATTGCCGCACTCGTGATCGGCTTGCGCCAGCAGTTGAAGTGCTTCGGCTCGGTGGGCGCTGGTGTCGGGGTTCGATACGAGCTTCTTGAGCGTCTGCCGGCTGAGTATGAAAAGCCCGAGACCGTTGTATAGCCGGGCGAGACGCAGATGGGCTTCGGGCGCCTGTTTGCTGTTCGGGAACTGCTCGAGCGCGCCCGTGTAAGCCTCGATGGCTCCCACAACTTTGTTGCCCTGATAGAGCGAATCGGCCAGTTGGAAGTAGGCCGGCATGATAACTTCATGCCTGGGGTAGCGGCTGATGAGGTAGCGGAGCGTGCCCTGTGCTTTCTCGCTTTCGCCGAGTTTGACGAGAGAAGCGGCCTGATAGAAGAGGGCCTCCGGCACGTGCTTCGATCTGGGGTACTGCGTGATGAGCGAATTGAATACCCTGATGGCCCGCCACAGGCGGGCAGGCGCCTGGCTGCCTTCGGCAGCTTCGTAGTCGGTCTTTGCGAAGATCGCCCGCCCCTGGCGGGCAAGCGCCTGCTTGCCAAAGGCAAGGCCCATACCCATCAATGCATCCTCGCATGCGGCAGGATCGCCGGCTTTGAGGGCAAGGCGATACCAGCGGGCGGCTTCATCGAACTTTCCCTCGCCCGAATACGTGTGGCCGATGAGCAGCCGGGCCTTGGGAACCAGCGGGCTGTCGGGGGCGGCATCAATGAACCGCAGGATCTCGCGGCGGCAGCGTCCGAAGTCTTCCAGGGCGAGCAGCACCTGCCCCAGGTGGAAGTGCGCTTCGACGGCTTCGGGCGTGCCTGGATGATTGTGAATGACCTCCTGGTATTTCTCGATGGCTTCTGAATAGCGATAACGCTTGCGGTATATCTCGCCCATGTTCATCTGGCTCGTGCGGGCAAACGGGGAATCGCGGTCATACATCAGGGATCGGGTGTATGCCTCGACTGCCTTGGCCGAGAGATAATCGGCCTGGCTTGCGAATCCCTTTCGCTTCGGGAGCAGGATGGTCAGCCGTTCCTGGTCAAGCGTGTATTCGAGTTCAACCAGGCCCAGCACGACGTCAAGTATCTCGTCGAGCGGCTGATTCGACATATTGACCGAGAGCCGTTCGATCAACCGGTGGTTTGGCGGAATACCCTTGTCAACCAGGACGGTGCGCCCCGATGCGTTGGCGATGGCGACCAGGATGTCGCGCACCATCCCCTCGGTGGCCCGGACGTTGTAGATCGTCTGGTCCCGCCTCCGGCGGGCGGGCGCCTGCCTGCCTTTGGCGGGCCGACCGGTACTCGACGAGGCCGCCACGTTGTCCGGCTCGGTGATAGTCGTTACTGGCCGGACGTAAAAGGATTCCCGCATCATTCCGGGGTCAATGAGAGTCTCCGCCGAGTTGTCCCGTGCACCGGACGAGTTGCTGACAGAGTCGGCAATGAGTTTGGCCATGCGTGTGCTGAGTTCATCAAGCTTCTTCTGTTCTGCGACCAGCGATGCAGATTTGGCCTGATGTGGACCTTGAGCGTGCGTTGGCGACTTGCCGATGCCGCCCGCCAGAATCGCGGGCAAGGATGTTGCTGCAACCATTATCAGCGCCAGCAGGAATGTCGCAACCGGCGAGAAGAGCATCAGTTGGTCTCCATCGGCATGGTTCGTGGAGCAGCCTTTCCAGGCTGCTGATCAACTGGCAGACTGAAAGTCTGCCCCACACTGGTGCTGCCCTCACCCGTCTCCGGCGGGTGGGCGCCCGCCTGCCTTTGGCAGGCTCTCAGAACGTGGGCTTCGGTATCGTAGTATTGCGCCAGCCGGTATCGTGCCTCGGAGAAGATCGCCGCGGCCGCCCGGCTGTAGAGCGACTGGTTGGCAAGCAGTTCAAGCAGCGTTCGTCGAGCGCTGGCGTATGCGCCCAGTTGCCCCTCGCAGTGGGCGAGCCTCAGGTGGGAGAGCGCCACATACTGGCTCTGCGGAAACTTCTCAATCACCATCATGAACTGCATCCGCGCCGCCTGCCAACGTGGCTGTGCCGAGGAAAGATAACATTCACCAAGCCGGTAGCTCACGTGGTCGTTGCTGTCCTGCGTTGGGAACCTCTCGATGATTTCCTTGTATAGCGTGCCGGCACTGGGGGCATTGCCCTTGTCGAATGCCGTGTCGGCCGCTTTCAGGAGCTTAATGTATTCGCGCGGGCTGCTGAGTGTCCTCGTCCCGTCCGGCAGGGTGATCTTGGCGTCCAGGCGCTTGAGCATCTCGTCGGCTTGCTTCACCGTCTGCGAGACGTTGCGCCCCAGTTCCTGATTCAGCAGCTTGGCATTGTGCTGGAAACTGAACTGTCCGACGATCAGGACGATCAGGGCGAAGCTGTTGATGAAGATGATAATGCGAGTAGGGCTCATGATGTGGAGCAGCCTTTGCGGGCTGCTGATTAACTGGCAGTCTGAAAGCCTGCCCCACAGTGCTCCGACGGTGCGCGACCGATGCTTCTCAGCCGGTGCAGCTGCAGGTGGTTCGGTCTGGGGCGGCTCCTCCGGCGCCTCGCTCGCAGGGGCGGGTTCCTTGAGCAGGTCTTCTACTTCATCGGCGGTTGTTTCCGCAGTTGGCTCGTCAGCGGACAGAGGTACTTCCTGGAGCAGATTCTCCAACTCATTCCGGTTCAGTGAACGTGCGGACGATTCTTCCGTTTCCGGCTGTTCGGGAAGAGACACGACTTCAGGTTCATCGAGCGCGGAGGGTATATGGTCGACGGACTCCGCAAGGGCGTCGTCTACATCAGCGGGTTCCCCACCTTCCTGTGCGGGGATGCCCGCGGTGGCGGGATTCTGGCTGGCTTGGCTCTGCTGCTGCGCCGCGTCAAGCTCGGGTTTCGGTTCCTGTGCGGTGCCGCCGGATTCAATCTGCACTTGTGTGTGTAGGGGCGGTTCCGGCCTCTGGCCGGCAGGCGCCTGTCCGCCTTTGGCGGAAACCCCTCCTGCGTCTGTCGATTCCGGCTGTTCGGGAAGAGATACGACTTCAGGTTCATCGAGCGCGGAGAGTATATTGTCGACGGACTCCGCAAGGGCGTCGTCTACATCAGCAGGTTCCCCACCTTCCTGTGCGGGGATGCCTGCGGTGGCGGGATTCTGGCTGGCTTGGCTCTGCTGCTGCGCCGCGTCAAGCTCGGGTTCCGGTTCCTGTGCGGTGCCGCCGGATTCAATCTGCACTTCTGTGTGTAGGGGCGGTTCCGGCCTCTGGCCGGCAGGCGCCTGTCCGCCTTTGGCGGAAACCGCTCCTGCGTCTGTATCGGGTTCGGCCTTCTGGACGCTCGGAGGGGGCGTCTCCTCGGATTCCGGCTCAGTTGCGGAGGCTTGTGCGTCGCCGTCACCTAGTCCGACCTCGTTGAGAATCGCTTCGAGAGCAACGCTGCCGTCGTCGGCCGGTGGGTCTGCAGTGGGCGGAGCTTCATCCTTCGTGTCGCCGGCTGAAGCGGCCTCGGATAAAAGACCGGAAAGGTCTTCGTCAGTGATAGCAGACTGATCGGGGGTCATACGGATGAAACCCCGGATAAACACGGATAAACACAGATACGGGTTCTTAATAATCTGCGTTCATCAGCGTTCATCTGGGGTTGCCTTTCTTGATTTGTTCCCCGGATGCATTCAAGCTGTTGCGCTCACTGCGGCTGGCAGCTTCCAGCCGGCCTTCAGGCCCCAGACATCAGGCTACGGGCAGAAGCGGCCGACGGCATCCCTGAAGTCTGAAGCCTGGAGCCTGAAGTCTCTTTCTTATCCAGTCCATATTCCTTGATCTTGTTGGCCAAGGTCGTCCTGTGAATGCCGAGCACCTTAGCGGCCTCTGCCCGCTGCCAGAGCTTCTCCTCGAGGACTTTCTTTATGAGCTGTCGTTCCATTGATGAGACGGAGCGATCGGCCAGTTCGAGGGTCTCCGAGTTCGCGGCCCTTGCGCGATGACCGTGCAGCATGAGGTATCTGGTGGTTATAGTTGAAGACGTCTCGAGCAGGACAGCTCGCTCGATGACGTTCTTGAGTTCACGGACGTTTCCGGGCCAGTCGTAGCTCATCAGCTCTTCTGTGGCTTCAGGGCTGATGTCTTCGATGCCGGCGCAGAAGGCCTCGTTATACTGCCCGAGGTAGTGGTTCACGAGCAGCGGGACGTCGTCGGGCCGCTCACGCAGCGGAGGCACCACTATCGGGACGACGTTGAGCCTGTAGAAGAGGTCTTCTCGGAACGAACCGCCGGCGACGGCCTTTCTGAGATCGCGGTTGGTGGAGGCGATGATGCGGAGATCGACGGGGATATCCTCGAGGCCGCCGACGCGCTTGAATGTGCGTTCCTGCAGCACTCTCAGGAGTTTCGACTGGAGTTCGACGCTCATCTCGGCAATCTCGTCGAGGAACATTGTTCCACCGTCGGTGATCTCGAAGAGGCCGGGCTTGCCGGTTGTGGCGGCCCCTGTAAAAGCACCCTTCTCGTATCCGAAGAGTTCGGACTCCAGGAGAGTCTCGGTGAGTGCGGCGCAGTTGATCGCCATGAAGCGTTTGTCGCGTCGAGAGCTCGTGAAATGGATGGCCCTGGCGATGAGTTCCTTGCCGGTGCCGCTTTCACCCTGGATGAAGACGGATGTGCTCGAACTGCGAGCTATGCGTTTGACAGTGTTGAATACCTCACGCATCTTGCGGCTTTGCCCGATGATGACGCCACCGAATTCAGTGGTCAGTGGCCAGTGATCAGTATTATCATTCTTCACTGATGACTGCTTAATGCTTACTGTCTGGGCGCTTCCCGATCGACGCTCCGCAAGCGCATCTTGGATGGACTCGGATAACCGCTCTATAGCGAAAGGCTTCTGAATGAGGTCGCGCGCTCCCAGTCGCATTATTCGAACGGCATCGTCAACCGTTCCGCAGCCTGACATCGCGATCATCGGGAGGTCCGGTTCGAGGTGCCTTGCCTCCTTCATGAAGGCAAAGCCGTCCATCACGGGCATGCAGAGGTCGACCAGAGCAACATCCGGTGACGTTTCCGACAGCTTCTCGAGGGCATCCTTGCCGTCTTTTGCGGTGACAACTTCGTGGCCTTCACGGATCAACTCCTGCTGAACTACCCAGCGAATGCCGCGTTCATCGTCGATGACCAGAACCTTTGACCCCATGTGCCCCTCCAAAGTCAGTGATCAGTGATCAGTGATCAGTAAACTGGATACTGGATACTGGATCGGTCGTTTGTTGCCGCCACAGGCGGCCAGGCGCCTGCCTGCCTTCGGCAGGGATAGCGGGGAACGTGGCAAAACGCGTGCCGAAGATGTGGAAAAACTGTGGAAAAACTTGCCTGGTGGGTGTGTAAGGTCTTGTGGCTACTCGTTTTGCCTATGTGGAAAGTTTTTCCGGCCAGTGCTGGCCCGGTCGAAACTCTGTCGTGTTTTGCATCGAGATGGTGTAAGAATCGACGTACAGGTGTCGCAATTTACTTACAACACTTCCGATGCCTGAAACCGCGGATAAAGACAGACATCTCAGTATTCAGTGATCAGTGGCCAGTGATCAGTATTATCATTCCTCACTGCTTACTGCTTACTGCTTACTGATAACTGATAACTGCTTACTGACGGAGGGGTCAGGCCTCGGCGATGTTGATGGTCGGCTTGTCGAAGGCCGGCACCGCTTCCTCCGGCTGCCATTTGCTGGACTTCTGCAGCTCGCCCCAGCCTTCGCGCAGCATCTCGAGCACGCAGAGCGCCGCATCGAGGTCGCTCTCATTCTTCTTCAGGTTGGCCATGCCGATGCGCTCGTGGCAGAACATATAGAGCTGCTGAAGGCTC
This sequence comes from Planctomycetota bacterium, assembly GCA_030614245.1. Classification (GTDB taxonomy): domain Bacteria; phylum Planctomycetota; class PUPC01; order JABMSA01; family JAUWKK01; genus JAUWKK01. The sequence goes on from JAUWKK010000035.1 coordinate 7,262, forward strand.
TCGACCAATTCCTCGCCATCAGGGGGAACAGCGGACAGATCGATGGTTGTGCAAAGGTGCGCCACTATGCGCTTTGCCTTTACAAGGTGGTTATGTGCTTCCTCGATCCTTTTCTCACGGATGCACGGTTTCGCCTTCCGCAGGAATCCTATTGCACCATCGTATAGCATGAGCGTGAGTTCGAGTTGGTTCTTGCCCGCCACGGCGAGATTCTGATAGCTCAGGTGCGGATCCCTCATTCGAGTCTTTTGTCCCTTGTTCGAGGCTTATGTTGTATTGTCGCGCTGGAATTGCCCAATATCTCGTGGCGCTCCGGCCGTCTGCTCTGCTTAAGCTCAGTTGTTATATCTGGTGTACCAAGAGGTGCTTGCGAGATCGGCCAGAAAGCTGCTCTGGTTCTGCATCTGCGCCAGGGCAAGCTCCAGTTGCGTGAACTCATTGATGAGCGCCAGCCGGCGCCTTTCGAGGATATCCTCTTGGCGCTGGATTTCCGTCTGAAAGCTGTCGATCCGGCTCTGGAAGTTCTCGACGGACCTCTGAAACAGGCCGTCGGTCGGATCAGTGAGCGAATCGAGCTGGTAGTTTATCTGAGCAGCGACGCCCGTGGTGACGGTGACTTTTGCATTCAGAGAGCCTCCTGCTGCCGCGATCTGGACGGGGGTGGCGGTCACAGTCAGTGTAAGTCCGGCGGCCCGCCCGCCGTTGAGGCCCTCGAGCCGTTGCCCCGACCCGACGGCGGTTTCGCCGTTGATCGTGCCCTCCACATCGGTCCCTGCGGTGGAAGTGACCGAATCAAGGCCGAGCGTTGCGGCGGCATTGCCGGGGGAATCGGCCATCGCAACAGACGAACTGCTGCCATAAAGCGTCGAGTATATCTCGAAGTGCCCCGTGGCGCCCTCGTCCACCCATTCGACAGTGACACCGTGCCCCAGCAGGTTGTCATCGCCGTTGATGCGGGTCTGAATCTCGGTCGCAAGGGAGGCGCCGGATGTATAAGTGCCTTCAGTCAACGTGATCAGGTTCGAGTCCTGGCCGTTGACCTTGACATAGAGATACTTGTTACTCGAGTCGATCACAATGCTGGACGCAGCGGGATCGCCGATGGTCGATCCGACGGCTTTGCCTTTCGAGGCGGCCTGGGTGACCGTCACATAGAACCCGCCGGCGGGTATAACTGTATCGCTCGAAGCGTGTGTGTACTGTATGAGCGAGTCGTCGCTTTGGCCGGCTCTGGCGAAGATGCGCATCACGCCCTCGGGGTCGCCGGCAAGCGCTTCGTTGAGCTCCGACGTGTCGATCGTCAATTGGCCGGAGTCACCCGGCATTATACCGATGCTGTGCAGGCCGTTGAGCGTGGACGAGAGGCCGGTCACTGCGCTTATCATTGCGTTGCTCAGCGTCAGTTGCATGCGCTGTACCGTCGTGTCGCCGATGAGCACTCCCGCAATGTTATTCTCTTCGTCGTAGTAGCTCTGTTCTTTGATATACTCGACAACGGAGTTGTAGCTTTGGACGAATGACGGGATGTTGCTGACGGTCGTCTCAGTGTCGGCCGCGACGGCAACGGTGACGGGCGTTCCGCTGGTGGTGGACAGCAGGTTGAGTGTAACTCCGGGAATGACACCCGTTGTGGTGTTGGAGTCGGTCTTGATCTGGATGGCGCCGTTGCCCTGGCCGAGAGTGATCAGGGCGTCTGCCGCCTGCTGAACTTCCGGCACGAAGGTTTCGATGGTGAACCTATCGTCGTCGGCAAATGTGCCCGCCCCGAAATCGACCTGAACGCCGTCTCCGAGCGCGACAGTGCCGCCCGACATTACCTGCGTCTCGCCGAACGTCTGCCCGCCGTCGTCAGAGACGTGATAGGTGGCGGAGTCTTCGTCGCCGCCCGCTACGATCTCGACGACGTAGGTCTTGTTCGAGTTGCCTGTATAGGTGCCGGACGTGGTGGCGGTGCCCGTGTAGGCATTGGCGTCGTCGGCGAAGACGTCGGACACGGAATTCTGGCTGAACTCAGCGGTGGTGCCGCCGGTGAGGTCGTTGACGATTGTGATGGTGTTGTCGGCTCCCGACGCATCGGCGCGGAGAACGAGGCGATAGGGTGCCGCCGCGCCGCCGGTATTGATGATGGTGGCGGTCACGCCGGCGTCGGACGCGTTTATGGCGTCGCGCAGGGCAGTCAGAGTGTTGCTGCCGTCGACCAGTTCGACGGTGGCCGCTGCGCCGTCACCGACAGTGATTGTGAGCGAACCGGTGCCGACGGTAGTGCTGTCGCTGTCGGCGTAGCCCTGCGACGCGACCTGGTGAGCGGCTGCAAGCTGGTCGACAGTAAACTGATAGGTTCCAACTTCGGCGGATCTGCTCGCTGTAACCGACAGGACATCGGTGTCGCTCGACGTGGCGGTTCGGTTCAGGAAGGCCCTTGAGCTTGCGAGGGTGGTTGCGTTGCCCTTGAGGATGAGCAACGTGGCGTTGAGGCTCTGGTAGGCGGCCGTCAGGTTCTCATATCGTAATTGCCTGGCTTCGAGCAGAACGGTCGACCGCCGCTCTATGCCCATCAGGTCGTCAATAAGTTTGTCGGTGTCCAGGCCGGAAATGAGCCCGCTGATCGAAGCTACTCCGCCCATTGTAAGCCCTCCGCTACAAGAAGCAGTAACCAGTAACCAGTAACCAGTGACCAGTAACCAGTAACCAGTAACAAGTAAAGCATCATGATACTGATCACTGATTACCAATGCCCCGGCCCCACGATGGTGCGTGGCGCCGGGGCAGGTGTCCGTGCTGGTCGAGGCTTCCTGTCAGCCCGATCCAGCTCTGTGTCCGTCAGTGCTTCGTTTACCTGAGCAGTTGCAGCACGACCTGCGGGATCTGGTTCGCGTTGGACAGCACCGAAGCGCCGGCCTGCGTCAAGATCTGCTGCTTGGTGAACTCAGCAACCTCGGCGGAGAAGTCGGTGTCACGAATAACCGATTCAGCCGCCGTCAGGTTTTCGGCTGCTACTCTCAAAGCTGCCAGGTTCGATTCCAGCGTGTTCGCCTGGAACGAACCGATGTCGCCTCGCATACTCGATATCTCGGTAATTACCGCGTCGACGATGTCAAGCGAGTCATTGGCCTTCGCCAGGCTGCTCACGTCGAGTTCGCTGACGCTGGCGAACTGGTTGGTCCCACCGTAGGCGGCGTCGAGGCCCGTGCCGAGCTGGCTGGTGCTCAGGTCGGCGAGTGACAGCTTGGCCGTCTGCCCGGCGTTCGGGCCGACCTGGAAGACGAGCGAGTTGTCGACGACCGTCAGCGTGTCGGTGCCGTTTCCGGTGGCGGTCAGGCTGACAGTCAGGTCGATCGACTCGGCGGCGGCGTTCGCCATCGCAAAAGCCTGGCCGGCGGTGAAGCTGACGGCACTGCCGGCATCGACAGTAATACTGCCGGTGGCCTGGGTGACAGTCAACGTGCCTGCACCCTGCCGGAGGCCCGTGTTCGCGCCGCTGTCCATGTCGATGTTCAGCGTGTTGCCGGAGACGTCCTGGATCGATTTCGTCGTATCCGTCGTGTAGTTGACGTAGTCGACGGTATTCGCATAGCCGTCGAGCTCGATGACACCGTCGGTGCCCGTATCGGTGGATTCAGCGCCACCGTGGGTGAAGCCCGTGCCACCGGTATTGACCCAGTCGCCGGCGGCGTTGCCCGAGACGGTGATCGTCTGCTTAGTGCCTTCGCTCCTGGTGGTGAACGTGATCACGCCGGAGCTCTCGGAGGCGATGAGCTTGCCGTTCAGATTGGTGTTGCGAGCGATCTCGGTGTTGATCTGAGCGACGAGATTAGCAGCCGTGTAGACGTGCCCGGCGGCCGCGCCCTGGATGTTCAGCGTCTCTGCAAATGACGAGCCGTTCTCGACCAGCGTCAGGTCAATATTGTTGTTCGTGTCCGTGCCCGACGCGTTGTCACCGTCGGTGAATCCCGTCATTTCATTCAGCACGTCGGCGGCGGTGCCGTCGTTGATCGTCAATGTGTAGGCCGTTCCGTTGTAGGCGTTGTCGTCGACGACGTTGAAGGTGACCACCGCAGCAGCATCGGCGCCCGACACTGTTGCTGTCACAACGCCGTTGAAATTCGCGCTGCCAGTGAGCGCGTTGTTCAGAGCGGTTTGCAGCGTAGCCGCCGTGGCGTAGTCGCCATCGGCGACGGTGATCTGTTCGGTGAGCGTGGTGACACCATCGCTCAGCGTCAGCCCGAACTTGTTCTCGGTACCTGCCGCGCTGACGTTGACGGCGGCAGCCGTGAGGTCCTGAGCGGCAGCGGCCAGGGCTGCGCCGGTTGACGTAATCGTGAGACCGGTTGTGGCCGCGGCAGTGCCGGTGATCTCGGCGGCGGCAGATGCGACGGTCACGTTCAGCACGTGCGCGCCGGCTGTCAGGCCGCTGATCGCCGGCGTGCCGGCTGTCGTCTCGACGTTCATCGCGGCCGCACCGGTCGCATCGATTGCGTAGGACGCCGCCGTCCAGCCGGAGACCGCCAGGTCGTAGATGCCCGTCGAGTACGCGCTGTCGGCGCCCGAGATGCCTACGGTATTGGTGATGTTGACGCTGTTCTCATTCGAGCCATCGAACAGGATTTTGGCTCCGAAACGAGCCGTCTGGGCGATTCGGTCGATCGTCGCAATGGCGTCGTCGATCTCCGCCTGGTCGGCTGCCAGCGAATTGGCGTCATTGACGGCGTCGTTGGACGCATCAAGGACCAATCCGCGCATCTTGATGAGCAGTGCGTTGATCTCGGAGAGCTGGCCTTCGGCCGTCTGCACCATAGAAATACCGCGCTCGGAGTTCTCGACCGCCTGGTTGAAACCGGCAATCTGAGCTCTCTGCTGCTCGCTGATCACCAGACCGGCAGGGTCGTCCGCTGCACGGTTGATCCTGAGACCTGAACTCAGTCGCTCGAGAGACCTTGACAGGTTCTGATCACTTCTTGCCATGTTACGCTGAGCTATCAAGGCTGCAACGTTGTTATTAATGCGAAGTCCCATATTAGTTTCCTCCTTGGTCAATCATCGGATCGGCCGTCCCTGGCCGATCTTTTGCCCCCCGCCGTAAACAATGAATAATCAGCACACGTGAAAGTTCGGAGATAACGTCCCGGCCTCCCCGAGAGCCCGTCTTGCCATATTCATCGCCCTCCTTCTGATGCCGCCTGAGCGGCGGTTAAAGTTCCCTTGGATCGCGTGTCAAAGAATCCTTGATTCGCTCAGAGTATCGGCACCCGGAATCGACAGTTCATCACAAAACAGGAATTATTTGAGGAAGATTTCAGATTCTTTTGGTGCCCCAATGTGGAGCAGACTTGCAGGCTGTATGTGTTTAACGGGATGCAGATAGCCAAGTGCACAGCCTCGACGGGGCGGAAGGCTGTAGCCCCCGCTGCTTCGCAGCGAAGAGGAACTCCACAATCGTATTATTTCATTGGCCGCGTAGCGGCCAAGGCATACAGCCTGGGGCTTCAGCCCTGATCTTTGCCCACAAATCTGCACGTGGGCACCCGGTGGCCGCGACCGGCGTCTGATACGCCCGGAGTAATAAGCAGGAAGACATAAGGGAGACGTTTGTTGAGGACAAAACGAGTAAGTTGGGCGAAGCGTTGCGGGGGCGGGTCAGCGATTGACGCGGTAACCTGTTACCATCAACTGCAGGTCCCGCAAGCCTCGCCACAGGACGCGCACTCCGGGCATGCCATCGCTTTTGCGGCCCAGGTGGCCGCCGAGGCGCGCGATCATGCGCACAGCGTCGTAGATCGTCGGCGGGGAGTTCGCTTGCGAGACGTGCTCCTTGTGTACGAACGCCCACAGGACTCTCCATTCGTCTTCGTCCAAAATCTCCGTGCACGGGGCGGCCGGGTCTGTCCGCGCCAGGTATGTCATCTGCACGATGCGCATCGCGACGGCACAGCAAAACGACAGCAGAATCTCGATGCGGGCGGCTGTCTTGAGTTGAGTCTTTTCGATTTTGCAGCCGCTC
>JAUWKK010000225.1 GCA_030614245.1 Planctomycetota bacterium
ATTTGGGGAGCGCAGCTAATGCGTGGCATTGTATTTCCGAGTGCGTAGCCCCGGTTAACCCCGAACGGCATGCACGGGTGATCCTGCGAGAGCATTGCAGGAGCCCGCAAGAAAGGAGAGTTACTATGGCTGGTTTTCTGAAACGCGTGCGTCGTCTGACCATGGCAAAGATCGATGCCTTTCTGGACGGTGCAGAGAATCCCGAGGAGGTCTTTCCGCAGCTCGTAAAAGAGATGCGGCAGGAATGTCAGAAGGCGATCGAGGCCGAAGCGACCGCCGTGGCCGCGCTCAAGCGCCGGCAGCAGGAATATGACGAAACGAAAGCCGAACTTGACAAATGGGCCAATCGCGCCGAGCTCGCCGTGAAGGACAGCGACGATGGCCTCGCCCGCACGGCTCTCGAAAACCAGATCGCCGCCGAGAAGCGGCTCGAAACGCAGCAGCATTCCCTCGATATCGCCGGACGGGCCGCAGATCAGGCCCGAGAGGCCAGAGAAGATCTGCACAGCAAGGTCGAAACCCTCGAACGCAAACGCAGCGAAATACTCGCCAGGGCACGGGCAGCCAAGCAGCAGACCGAGGTGCAGAAGGTGCTCGCCGGCATAGAAGCGGGCTCGGGAGCCAGCATTCTCGATGCCGTAGCGAGAATGGAGGAGAAGGTCGCTGAGGCGGAAGCCAGGGCAGGAGCCTATGGCGATATAGCATCTGAAGTCTCCGGCGGCGATACGGAAGCGAAGTTCAAGAGCCTCGAAAGCAAACAGTCGATCGAGGAACGCCTCGCAGAGTTGAAGAAGAAAGTGGGCTCGTCGGGAGACAGCCCGGAATAGGCCTGAATCGACGCTGCGCTCCCCGGTGTTGCTGTTCATAGGCCGTCTTCAAGCGAGGTGTCCACAATGCCTGAACTTCTCCAGTGGTGGAACCTGGTTTACGTCCTGGCGTTCTTCTTCGCACTGCTCTACGCAACCCTTAACGCTGTGGGCCTGGCATCTGCAGAATCTGATGTAGACGTCGACGCCGACCTCGATGCGGAAATGGACGTCGGTGCCGCCATGGACATTGACGCCGACGTTGACATGGACATTGACGTAGATGCTGACGTTGATGCCGACATGGACGTCGATGCCGATCACGATGTATCGGTCGATGCATCTGAGCCCGGCCTGCTCGATGAAGCGCTCTCGTTCTTCGGCATCGGCAAGGTGCCGCTGTCGGTGATTATGATGTGCTTCCTGCTGACCTTCTCGATTGTCGGGTGGTCTCTCAACGAGTGGCTGAAGGTGCCGCTGAGGTTTCCGGCGGTGTTCTTCCCGATCTCGTGTGCATCGGCTCTTTTCTGCGGTGTTGGGATGACCAAGCTGATGGCAGCGACGCTGGGCAGGTATCTCAAACCTGTCGAGACGTCGGCTGTGCACCTGTCGGCGCTTGTCGGCCGCATCGGCACCGCGCGGCTGACGATCACGTCGGAGTTCGGCACGGCGCTCGTCCGCGACGTGCATCGCTCTCAGCACCAGGGCGGCTGCAAGGGGCCCGAGGGAGCCGAGACCATCCCGGCCGGCTGGACGGTGCTGCTCGTGCGCTTCGTCAGCGAGAGGCAGCCCGGCAAGCGCGCGGGCGGATACTACATCGTCGAGCCATACTACATGCCGGGAGAATGAAGACTACAGCGTCAAGCGAAACTTGGACAGTGGATTTCAGGTTCCGAATTATTTGGATTTACTTGTGTCGTTGATTTAGATTTCAGTTCCAACTTCAGGGAGGAGCGATCATGTTTGCTGTATTAGGCGTTTTAGTCGGGCTGTTTATGATGGCGGCCGGATTCATTTTCAGAGCGGACCTCGGGTCGGTGTCGACTATCCTCATAGTTGCGGCCGGCGGGGTCGTCATCTTCATCACGGCACTGCTGACCGCCGTGACGAAGCTCTACCGCAAGACTACAGCCCACGAGGCGTTCGTGCGAACCGGTATGGGCAAGGCGAAGGTCGTCCTCGACGGCGGCTCGTTCGTCGTGCCGATCATCCACCGGCTCGTCCCGGTCTCGCTCGAAACGATGCGGCTCAACGTCGACAGAAGGGGCACCGAAGCGCTCATCACCGGCGATAACCTGCGTGTCGACATCGCCGGCGAGTTCTTCATCAAGGTGCAGCCGCAGGCCGACGACATCCTCAACGCCGCGAGGTCCCTCGGCGAGAGGTCCATATCAGAACAGAACATCGCCGGTCTGGTGATGGAAAAGCTCATCTCGGCGCTGCGAACGGTCGCCGCGACGAAGACACTCATCGAGCTGCACACGAAGCGCGACGAGTTCGCATCCGCCGTGCAGGCGATAGTGACGCAGGACCTCCAGGAGAACGGCCTGACGCTCGAATCGGTCACGATCTCGAGCCTCGACCAGACGCCGCTCGACTTCCTCAAGGACGACAACATCTTCGACGCACAGGGCAAGCGTCGGATCACCGAGACGACGCAGGACCAGCGCGTCAAGCGCAACGAGATCGAGCGGAACGCCGAGCGCGGCATCCGGCAGAAGGACGTCGAGACGCGCAAGGAGATACTCGAACTCGACAGAGACAGGGAGTTCGCCTAGGCGACGCAGGCCCGCGACGTCGCAAACGTCCACGCAGAGCGCGAGCGCGAGACGCGCGAGTTCGCCATCAAGCAGAACCAGGAGGTCGAGGTCGCCGCCGTCAGGAAAGACCTGGTGGTCCAGGATGCCGACATCGCCAAGAACCGCGATCTCGCAGTCGCCAACGCGATGCGCGAGCAGGCCGAACGTCTCGCACAGATCAAGCGCGACAAGGCGCAGCAGGAGGCCGACGTCGAACGCGAGCAGACTGTCCAGAAGGCCGACGCCGAGCGGCTCAAGACAGTCCAGGTCGCACAGCGGCAGGCGGAGATCGCAATCGCCGAAGAGGAAACCCGCCGCGCACAGGCACAGGCCGAAACGCGTGAGGCCGAGGCTAAGCGGGAAGAAGCGGCTCAGAGAATCGAAACAGTCAAGGTTACCGCTGGGGCCGCTCGACAGGCCGAGCAGAAGATGATCACCGAGAAGCAGCAGGTCGATATCCAGCGCTATCAGGAGCAGGTCGAGGCCGACGTCAAGGCATACACGGCCGCCAAGATCGCCGAAGGTGAGCTTGAAGCCGCCGACAAGCAGAAGCAGGCGATGCTCATCCTCGCCGAAGGTGCCTCCGAATCGAACAAGCGCCGCGCCGTAGGTGAACAGGCCAAGCAGATGGTGCCCGTCGATGTCGACCGCGAGAAGGTCGGCGTCGAAGCCGACCGCGTCGAAGTCCGACGCCAGGACCTCGAGAACCAGGAGAAGTTCAGCGATGCGGCGCTCGATTTCGAGCTCAAGAAAGCGCAGATTTTCGCCAACAAGGAGGTGCAAATCCAGATGGCCGACGCCGTCGGCACGATGATGGCCAGCTCGAAGATGCAGATATTTGGCGACCCCACGACCGCCGCCGCGATGCTGAACAAGTTCCTCAGGTCGGTCGGCTGGGGACTGACGGTAGACGGCCTCGTCGAGTCGACCCCCGACAACGTGAGGCAGATGGCCGAGAAGATGCTCACCGGCACGGGGAGCGCGCTCAGCGATCTCGTCGGACGGTTCACCGGCAAGAAGCCCGACATCGATCCGGCTATCATAGAGAAAGCCGTCGCCGAGGCCATCGCCAGGGCCGGCGAAGCCAGACTGGACGACGAGACGCCCGCAGCCCCCGAAGCGGAGCCCGACAAGCCCGAGAAAAGCAACAGCAAGGGCAAATAGGGGCGACCGCAACACGCCGACGCAGGAAGAAAACCCGCGGATGGGCCACGGGTGGTCCGTCCGTGGGGGGGATCGGGGCATGGCCCCCCGCGCAATCAACCAGGCGACACAGCCCAGCCAGCCGCCCTCGCACTCTCATCCACCCTTCCCTTGACAACGCCATCGTGCTACGATAATGTAACTCGATCGCCGGGGCCGGCGGAAATCTCTTGAACCGTTTACGATTCTGCGTATGATTCACTTGGTAAGATTGGCTTCACCCGGAGCATTGTAGGCAGATGTCGTGACCGAGCATGAAGTAAAGCGCGGAATGTACGAATGCCTCACGGTCGATCCCAACAACCCGGCCGGCCCAAGGATCGAGGCATTTATTCCCCTCGACCGGGCCAGGCAAATATTCAAGACGAATCCCATTAAGTTCGAACATCTCAGATGTGTCAAACAGATACTGGAACACCCCCTCCATATCTATGAGGGAATCCGGGATAAGATGGAAGGCGGATGGTGTTACGTAGGTAGACCGCTTGAGTGGGCCATTAAAGAGGGTGTAATCGCACCGTTTCCCCAGGACAAGGTGTTTGCGGTGTACCTGAGATCGAACATGACAGTATTCGATTGGCAAGCGGAACAGACCGAGGAGGGCGAGTCTTCATGTCCGAAGGATTGGCGTCAACGTTATAGGAGGCGGGTATGGTCGATCACTTCCTGAAAGAACACATGGACGGAAGTCCCGAGTTCACACCGGAGCCGATCTATAATCGGTACGGTGACTCCATCGAGTATCTGTCAGCCAACGAAGCGACATACGCAGAGCGGGTGGACAGCGTGCTGACACTGTACCGAGCCATCGATGATGATCGGGTGGTCGGCTTCAAGATCAAGGATGTGGCGGCGCTCATGAGAGAGCTCGGCCACGATGGGATACTGCTGGGTCAAGAGACCCGCAAGAATGAGATCGTCTCGGTGGCGGTGATTCTCTTCACGGCGTTCAATGCCGCTCAGGAACCCGAGGGGGAGAAGGACAAGCGGATCAGGGGTTATCTCTCTGCTCTGCAGAACATCAAGTCCCCGAAAGTCGAACTCGACGACATCTGCGTTTGACCAACAGGCATGAATAAGTACATGAATGCCCCCGGCCCCCGACAGCTTCGGGGGACCTGAAGGGAATGTTGCTGTACACGCCGCCCTCGCATTCTCATCCACCCTTCCCTTGACAACGCCATCGTGCTACTATAATGTAAGTCGATCGCCGGGGCCGGTGGTCTCCAGACTGCGGCTTATATGACCGGAAACTGAGCCGATAATGTGTATAATGTGAATTATAATGGTGACTTGATCCGGCGGAGGTCAGGATAGCTCCGCTGCTGTAATCTCAAGGAGGAGCCATGAGCGAGTATTCAGTCAGCCCGGCGGGCGAGAAGTTCCCTATTCCTCAGGATGATGA
>JAUWKK010000144.1 GCA_030614245.1 Planctomycetota bacterium
CAGTGCGGTCTGGCAACAGACCGTATCGAAGAGGCCAGGCAGCGATACCCCGGGAGGGGTCGCGTTTCGGCCGGCACACGGCGCCAAGTGCCCCCTTCAGCGAAGCGTCGCGAGCTCTGAAAGCCGGGCTCTTTCACTCGCGGTGAGGCGGTTATCGCGAGTGGCCCGTGTCGGTGGTTGGCGGCGCCACCTGGAGAAAATGGCGGGGCGTACTGACCGATGATGGTCCCACGCCGTCCCGTCGCGACAGAGATGCGCGAGCGGGTAAGCGTCACGATAAGGCTTGTCCGAAACGCTGACGCAAGGCGGCGTCATCTCGCCGTTGCTGGCGAACATCGTCTTGAACTACCTCGACTGGAAATTCCATGCCGGGGGATAGAAGTTCGTGCGATACGGCGAGGATTTCACCGCGTGGTCTCGCTTGCGCTTTCGATAATGCTGCTTGTCACAATGGCAAAGTACTACGAAAAGCGCGGCCATCAGCACGATTATCATTCATGGAGACCATCAGTGACAGACGACATAGCTTCTCTCGAGCAGCAGCTCAACGATTTCGACCCGGACGTCCGGCGTGATGCGCTCAACGGCATCGCGTCGGCTCTCGCTGCGGGCGCAGTATCCGCTTCGCCGCCGACGGGCGACATAAACGTTCATTTGCACACGTTTTTCTCGTTCAACGCCGCCGACTGGTCTCCGTCGCGAATAGTGTGGGAGGCGAAGAAGATCGGGCTGGATGCGGTCGGTTCGGTCGATTTCGACGTGCTCGATGCGATGGCGGAGATCTTCGAGGCCGGCGACGTGCTCGGCGTGCGGACGGTCGCGGCGCTCGAGACGCGCACGTTCATCGAGCAGCACAGCGACAAGGTGTTCTGTTCGCCCGGCGAGCCCGGCGTGGCATATTTCATGGGCACAGGCTTCGCGCAGCTTCCCGGCCCGGAGACCGCCGCCGCGGCCGCTCTCTCCGCGATGCGCGCGCAGGCAGCCGCACGCAACGCCGCAATGCTCGAACGCATCAGCCCGGCCGTCGGAGCGCTCGGCATCGACTACGACGCCGACGTAACCCCGCGCACGCCGAAGGGCAACGCGACCGAGCGGCACATGCTGGCGGCATTCGACGACAGGGCGCGGCGGACGTTCCCCGAACCCGAACGCCTCGCAGCTTTCTGGGCCGGAGCGCTCGGAACCGACGCCGCCAAGATCAAACACATCCTCGACGCCACCCCCGCGCTGCGCAATGCCATCCGAGCCACATTGATGAAGCGCGGCGGAATCGGATACGTCCAGCCCGACGAGAAGACCTTCCCGCCCATCGCGGACGTCATCGAGGTGATACTCGAATGCCGCGCCATCCCCTGCTTCACTTGGCTCGACGGCACATCGGCGGGCGAAGCCGACCCCGAATGGCTCGCCGACTTCAGCCTCGAATTCGGATGCCTGGCGATGAACATCATCCCCGACCGGAACTGGAACATCGCCGATCCCGACACGAAGAGGCTGAAGGTGCGGAAACTCGGCGAGATGGTCGAGGCTATCCGCTCACGCGACCTGATCTTCTCGACAGGCACGGAGATGAACAGTTACGGCCAGCGTTTCGTCGATGACTTCCGCTCCGCCGAGCTTGCGCCTTTTGCGGACGATTTCCGCAACGGGGCGCTTATCCTGTACGGGCACACGCTCTTGCAGCGGGCGCTCGCAATGGGCCGCACCAGCGATTGGGCACGCGACACGTTCGGCGGCGACCGCAGGGCCGCCAACTCGTTCTATCTGGAGGTCGGCAGGAAGGGCTTTCCGCCCAGGCAGGCGCGCGAGGCCATCTCGAAGCTGGGCGACGAGCCGTGCGACGTCGAGGATATACGCAAGGCGCTCGGCTGAAGCGGCACCGAACAACGCAAATGGCTCGCAGATGAAATCCATTGATGCAGCACAGGCGGACGGCTATAATAACGGGCGGAACCGGAAACGACAACGCCGAGGAGCTGCTGATGCCAGTCAAGGCTCAATGTCCATACTGTCTAACCGTCTTCAGTGTGCCCCGCGAGAAGATCGGCCTGAAAGCGAAGTGCTCGAAATGCTCTGCAAGTTTCAGGCTCTCGGCAATGCCTGATGACCGTCTTGATATCGGCGAGCGCCAGGCGAAAGCTGAGTTTATCGAAGTTCGCGGCCCGTTCGGCCTGCCGCGATGGGCCTCGCGGGTTGCCGCCATAGTGCTCTTTCTTATCGCGATGGGTTTCGTGATCCACTACTCGACGAAGTTCACCTCGCAAAGGCAGCTTGGCCCCTCGAAGGAGGTCAGCGACAAGATATACGAGGCCCGCAAGTCCTACGAGAGCGGCGACCTCATGATGACCATCGCACGCTACCGGGATGCGCGGGCAATGGCCACAAGGCTCGGCGGCTCCGGCAAAGAAGTTCGTAATCTCATTCACAAAGAACTCGAGCAAGCCCAGAAAGACAGCAGGCGGCCCGTCATACTCATGGGATTCAAGACGGCGAAGAGCATCGAGGCTCTGCCGCAAGGGCCGGAACTGGACGAAACTCAGCGGCTGAGGAGTGCGCCTGGACCTCGCTTCGAGCCCGAAGCCGACGACGATGAGATATTCATGATGGTCAAGTGCTGCATCGACATGGAGAAAGCACCGCCCTTCACCAAATTCCGGGGCGACGATGCCATCGAGTTCAAGGCGAGCGAATTCACCGCTTACGATCGCGACGATGGCACGTACAAGGCCGTCGGATTTAAGATACAGGACAACTACCTCCACGGCACGCTGATCATCCAACCTCCACTGAAGGACCAGACATTCGCCACGATCGGCGTGGTATTCCTGGTACCGGCTGAAACACAACTGCACTACATCATCCACAAGGAACTGCGTTCGTCGGCGATCCCCGAATTCAAGACGCTCGGCAAGGCGCGCGACTAATAGAAGCCCCTACAGGGCTAAAGAGCGGGCCGCGACCTTGCCCCACGGCGTTCCCTCCGCAGGCGGACCCTCCTGAGGCGGGCAGGCAGGGCCGTGGGCTGTTTTACACCGCCCCTACCATCCTGACACAAGTTTTGAGACGGTTACTAAATGAGCCTTCTTGCCGGGCGCTCAGGTGTCTAATGTGGGATTGTCGCGTGTGACTTCCTGGAGCACGTCTTCGGCGACGTAGATGGGCGCGTCGAGGCGAACGGCGAGAGCGATGGCATCGCTGGGCCGCGAGTCGACTTCTATGGACGTGCCCTGTTTGTCGAGCACGAGCTTGGCAAAGAATGTGTTGTTGTGCAGGCTGGTGACCTCTACGTGGTCGAGGCGGCAATCAAGTGCCTTGACGAGACTGGCGAGCAGGTCGTGCGTCATTGGTCGCTTGGTGTCTTCTTCCATCACTCTTCGGTGTATGGCGAGTGCCTCGACGAAGCCGATGAGTATGGGAAATGACCGGCGCCCGCCTTTTTCGCGCAGGAAAATGACCTGGTTCTCGGTAGGGCGCGTGATTACGATCTTTGAGAGTTGTACTTCAACCATGTCAGATTACTCCACGCTGATGCGGTGAGCGGTCTTATCACACCATGAATTCTATCACGTTTTGGTTCTGTGTCAACCTTTTCTTATTTGCGTCGGCGGGCGGAAGATCGATCAGCAATGGTGATTCCGTCCTCATCCGGCTCGACGGAGCCCCGGCATCATTCATGGTGGTACGGCCGGTTTTTTTTGAAAAGCCCGAAAAAAAGCTCTTGACATCGATGGTGCTTATCGGGTATAAAGATGATTAGACGTTCAGTGCGAACGCAATCTTCTCGCGGAGACATCCCGAGTCTGAAGGCATCTTAACTTCCCCGTTGATTACCTCTCTTGCCGCGTTCGGGGCCGGATACCTTCGCTGTCTTACTGATCAAGCATCTGTCTTCTGCACAGGAAGTCTGTCACTGCCCGAGCCTTTCCCGACGGAGTCTGTCAGCACGATTCTCTGAAGTTCACGATTAACGAAGTCACCCGGTCGCAAGTGCTCTGCGGCCCGGCATCCTGTCATACAGTGGAATGATGGCTGAACGCTTTTTCCTGATCGACGCGCTTGCGCACATCTACCGCGCATACTATTCCATCCGGGGGCTCTCCGCGCCCGACGGGATGCCTATAAATGCGGCTTTCGGCTTCACGGCGATGCTACGCAAGCTCTTGAAGACCGAAAAGCCCGATTTCATTGCCGTTGCCTTCGATTTGCCTGAGCCGACGGCGCGCCACGAGCAGTTCCCAGGCTACAAGGCGAAACGAAAACCGATGCCGGACGACCTGAAAGCACAGTTGCCGATCATCAGGAATATCGTGAGGGCGATGAACATCCCTGTCGTCCAGAAGCCGGGATACGAGGCCGACGACGTGCTGGGCACACTTGCTCGCCGGGGAGCCGATGCGGGACTCGACTGCTTCATCTGCACGACCGACAAGGACGCCCTCCAACTGCTCGGCGAACACACATTCCGCTACGAGACAAAGACCGGCGAGGCGTATACCGCTGAGAAACTGCGCGAGGACATGAAAATCGAGCCCCGGCAGATGATAGATGTAATGGGCCTGAGCGGCGACTCCTCCGACAATATCCCGGGTGTTGAAGGCATCGGCCCGAAGATAGCCCTGCAACTCATCCAGGAATACGGCACGCTGGAGAACGTCCTCGACAACGCAGAACAGATCAAGCAGAAGAAACGCCGCGAGCGGCTCATCGGACAGGCCGACACCGCCCGCATGAGCAAGCAGCTCGTGACTATCGACACCGATGTCCCCGTCGAAGTGTCACTCGAAGATTGCCGCTCACGGGAGCCGGACCTGCCAGCCCTGAAGGACATCTTCCGCAAGCTCGAGTTTGAGCAGTTTCTTAAGAAGCTGGATGAAGAATCTCCGACGATGGCGGCACAGGAGGGCCTCGATTACCGTCTCGTCGATTCGGCTGCGAAGTTTGACAGCTTCTTCGAGGAGCTCTCGCAGCAGGAAGAATTCGCTGTTGACACCGAGACGACGAGCCTCAATCCGATGGATGCGGAGCTCGTGGGCATATCGTTCTGCTGGGAGCCGGAGCGAGCGCATTACGTTGCCCTGATGGCGCCCGGTGGCAAACGTCCACTCCCGAAAAGGAAAACCCTCGAACGCCTGAAGCCGCTCCTGGAAGATGCCGGGATTCGCAAGCTCGGCCAGAATCTCAAGTACGATCTCATCGTGCTGCGCAACGCCGGCATCGAACTGCGCGGCATCTGCTTCGACACTATGATCGCCTCGTACCTGCTCGATCCCTCGGGCCGCCGGCACAATCTCGACGAACTCTCCGAAGAGCTGCTCGGATTCAAGAAGATACCCACCAGCCAACTCATAGGCTCCGGCAAGGACCAGACCACGATGGACCAGGTGGAAGTCGGCGAGGTCTGCCGTTACGCCTGCGAGGACGTCGACTGCGTCTGGCGGCTGACCGAACTGCTCCGCCCGCAGCTTCAGGAATTCGGCCTCGACCGGCTGCTCGACGAGGTCGAATTGCCGCTGCTGCACGTGCTTGCCGAGATGGAGTTCAACGGTGTGAAGATTGATACCGGCGTGCTTGCAGAGATGTCGAAGCAGATCAGCCGGATGATGCTCGAGCTTGAGGAGCAGATTTACGAGGTTGCCGGCGGGCGGTTCAATATCGGCTCGCCGAAGCAGCTTTCGGCCGTGCTCTTCGAGCAACTGAACCTGCCCAAGCCGAGGAAGACCTCCCTGGGCTATTCGACGCGGGCCAGCGTGCTCGAGAACCTTGCCGGCAGGCATCCGCTCCCGGCGAAGGTGCTCGAATACCGCCAGCTCGCAAAGCTGGAGTCGACCTATATCGAGGCGCTCCCGAGGATGGTCAACGAGCGCACCGGCAAGATACACACGTCGTTCAACCAGACCATGACGGCAACCGGGCGGCTTTCGAGCAGCGACCCGAACCTGCAGAACATTCCCATCCGCACCGAGCTCGGGCGGAAGGTCCGCCGGGCGTTCATTCCATCGAGCAGGGATTGGGTAATCCTGACGGCGGACTATTCGCAGGTGGAACTGCGCATCATGGCGCATCTGTCGAAGGACCCGGCGCTTTCCCGGGCATTCCATCAGGGGCTGGACATTCACGCATTCGTCGCGGCGGAGGTCAACGCCGTTGACGTGGGCGATGTGACGCCGGAGATGCGGCGCAAGGCGAAGGCCGTCAATTTCGGCATCATCTACGGGCTGACCCCGTACGGCTTGGCGCGCGGCCTCAATATAAGCGTATACGAAGCTGAACGCTTCATCAACGAATACTTCGAGCGCTATCGGCGCGTAAAGGAGTACATCGATAAGGTGATCGACGGCTGCCGCAACGACGGCTTCGTCGTAACTATGCTGAACCGGCGGCGCTATCTGCCGAAAATAAATTCATCTAACCAACAGCAGCGGCGCGATGCAGAACGGATGGCCGTCAATACGGTCATACAGGGCTCGGCAGCCGATTTGATCAAGGTAGCAATGAATCGCCTCTACCGGCGGTTGCTCGATGATAACCACGCTACGAAGATCATCTTGCAAATCCACGACGAACTGGTATGTGAGGTACCGAAAACAGACCTGCTCTTCGAACGCCCCCTGATCGAGAACGAGATGGTCTCGGCGATGGCGCTCGACGTTCCGCTGGTGGTGAACATCGCAGTGGGCGATAACTGGATGGAGGCGAAATAGAGGCGCGGGCCTTCCAGCCCGCAATCTGCAGCTCTCGATGGATAAAGGCGTCGAATTGCGACCGGTGATAATCGGCATAACGGGCGGCATTGGGTCCGGCAAGAGTACCGTTGCACGGATGCTGGCCGAGCTCGGAGCCGATCTCGTCGATGCCGACGACATCGCGCACGATGTATTGCGGCGGGAGGACGTCGAGGAGGCCATCCGCGGCGAGTGGGGTCCGGATGTCTTCGGCCTCGATGGCGAAGTTGATCGTAAAGCGCTCGCGAAGCTCGTCTTCGCCGACGGCGGGCGGATAGAGCGGCTGGAAGCCATCGTCCACCCGCCCGTGATCGAGCAGATACGGCGGCAAGTGGCCGTATCGACGGCACCCGCGGTCGTCATCGACGCACCACTGCTGACGGAATCGAAACTGAACGAGGAATGTGATGCAGTTATATTTGTTGACGCCCCCGAGGTCGAACGCCGGAGA
>JAUWKK010000042.1 GCA_030614245.1 Planctomycetota bacterium
GGATCATCGCCTCGACGGTGGCCGTCCCAGCCGCGATCAGCACGAGGTCCGAGGCCGCCATAGCCGCGTGGGAGTTCCCCTCTATGATTCGGACATGTGGTGCAGCCTTTCCGGGCCGCAGATCAATCGGCAGGCTGGAAAGCCCGCCAGAATCGCGGACAGGCCTGCCCCACGTTTCGCGGACAATATCTCGGATCAGCGTCTCGAATCCCGGAGCAGCGCCGAGCACGATCTTCAGTCCGGGGCGGTCCGCTCGCAGCCGCGCGGCGGCATCGAGCATTATCGGGAGCAGCGTCTCGATCTCCTTGCGCCTGCTGCCCGGCAACAGGCCCAGGATGCTCGCGCCGGGATCCAATTCGAGCATCTCCCGCGCCTCGTTCTTGTCCGGCACATTCGAGAGCTGATCTATGAGCGGATGGCCGACGAACTCGGCCTTTACGCCGTGCTTCGAGTAGAACTCCACCTCGAACGGGAATATCACGAGCATGTGATCGACATTCCGCTTTATCTGCCGCACGCGCCCCGTTCGCCACGCCCATATCTGCGGGCTGATGTAATAGATCACCCGCACGCCGAGTTTGTGCGCACGCCGAGCGACGCGGAGATTGAAATCCGGGAAGTCGATCAGCACGATCGCGTCGGGCCGCTCGTCGCGCAGTTTGCGGCAAATCATCCGGTATGCTCCGAGCAACTGTTTCGCGCCGATGAGCGCTTCCGTCAGTCCCACGGCTGCGTGCTCGGTGATGTCGATGAACAGTTCGGCGCCCGCTGCTGCCAGTTTCGGCCCGCCGACGCCCCGGAAACGGATTTCGGGGTCGATCCGCCGCACCTCCTCGACGAGCGCGGCACCGTGCATGTCGCCCGAGCTCTCGCCGGCTATGATGAATACCTCTTGCATCGCTCCTGAGACGTCCTCGATCAGCCTTGCGCCGTCCGGTTGCGGATCTGGCTGGTGATTTCCGTCGCCACGGCGACGGCACGGCATCCGTCCTCGCCGGAGACAACCGGACGCCTGGCGTTCCGGATGCAATCGACGAACGACGCGAGCTCGGCTTTCAGCGGCTCCTCGTCGCCCATCTGAATGTGCTTCACGTCGAGCAGCTCCCCGAAGATAGCCGCCTGTGCCTTTTCTATCTGATCGGGCGGGAAATCCCTCAACTTGAGCCGTTTCGCGGCGAAGTCGGGGCTCGGCCGATAAATGGCCGCCCGCCGCTTCGCGTAGTCGAGCGAGACGTATGCGTCGTGCTGGAACACGCGGATCGTCCGCTCCTGCTTGGCCGAGACGCGGCTGGCCGTCAGGTTGGCCACGCAGCCGCCATCGAACTCGATACGCGCGTTCGCAATGTCCTCGGTCTCAGAAAGCACCGCCACACCGAGCGCGACGACGCGCGTCACCTCGCCGCGCGCAACGTGCAGCACGATGTCGAGATCGTGTATCATCAAATCCAGCACGACACCCACGTCCGTCGACCTGAACGGATAGGGACTGACGCGATGACATTCGATGTAGACCGGATTCTCGATAATCTTTTCGACCGTCGCCATCGCAGGGTTGAACCGCTCGACGTGGCCGACTTGCAGTATCGCCCCGCTGCGCCTGGCGATGTCGACGAGCTCGCGCGCTTGCTCGACCGTTGACGTCATCGGCTTTTCGAGCAAGACGTGCAGCCCCTTCTCCAGCAGCGGTGCTGCGACGTCGAAATGAGCCGTCGTCGGCACAGCGACGTTAGCCGCATCGATCTCGACGTCGAGTTCCGAGATGTCCTGGTAGTATTTCGCGCCATATTTCCCGGCCGCATCGGTGCCGCGCCCGGTATGCGGATCGACCACGGCGACGAGATCGACGTCGGGCAGCTCGTGATATATCCGCGCGTGATGCCGCCCGAGATGGCCCACGCCGACGACCGCAACTCGTAATGCTGACATCACGTGTCTCCTGTCATTTTGTCACGGCATTATGGTGTCCCGGGGCAGGGGGCCTGCTGGAAGCCGAATGCTCGTCGCAGCCCCCTGAGGTCTGCCCGACGGTAAGATGCTGTCTCTGAAGCGAGGCCCTTCCTTCGTCACTCGGGTTTGAAGTGTTTGATGCTGATGTCCTTGAACTCGACCCACATCGGCGCCCCGGCGTGAATCTGAAGCGCCAGGATGCCCGACAGCGCACCCTTTTTCTCGTTGCGGCCCTTGATCTTGTCGATAGGGTTGACTTCCTTGTCGATCAGGTCGATCGTCTGGACGCCGTTGAGGAACTGCTGCACGTGGCCGCCTCGGCAGATGATGCGGTAGTGATTCCAGCCCTTCATCTTGTAGTCCCTGGTCAGCTCCATCTTGTCGCCGAGCTTGCCCACGACCTCTTTCTTGCCGTTCTCGTGAATGACCACCTTGTCGCCGACGTTGACGCGCCAGCCGCGCCCGCCTTCGTGATAGAGGAACCCCACGTTCCCTTTCTTGTTCTCCACCTCGGCCTGGTAGCCCCTCACGCGCCAGTTGCCGCAGTCCTGGCTGCGATACTGGATGCCCGAGTTGCCGTTGTTGATGCGGAATGATATCCGCAATTCGAAGTCCTTCAGGATGCCGCCGCGCCAGATGCAGAATGTGTTGCCGCGGGTCGGTTTCTCTTTCGTCGTCTCTCCGTGGATGGCGCCGTCCTTTACCGACCAGAAGGCAGGGTTGCCGTCCCAGCCGGTGAGGTCCTTGCCGTTGAAAATGGTGATGAACCCGTTGTCCTCTTCCGCGGCCGTCGCAGCCGTGGCGAACAGGACGAGAATAACCATTACAACCGAGCCTGTGCATACTGTCTTTCTCATAACGTCTCCTTTCAAAGTAGAATACAAGACCGTTCTCTTCTTCCGTACAAGCTGAGCATAGCGCCAACGGCGGGTCGTGTCAAGAGGCCAGCTTGAGGCGGGAGTGAAACCACAGATGACCGCAGATAAACACAGATAAGGTCGGCTGGATGCCGAGATGGGCCATTCTTTCGTTATCCGTGTTCATCGGGTGCATGCGCGCCGCTCGCCGACAACCTGCACCACCGACGCTCTCGGCACCGGCTCGACGCTCGCTTTTGTCCTTGACTCTCATCCGCACATCGGCGTATCATCCTGATTGTGGCCGGGGCAACGGAGCTCCCGTCACAAGGCGATGCCCATGAGGGGGCGAGGAGGCGAGCGGGTGGGGGTGCTTGGGGAGGGCCGCTATGCGGCGGCCTTCGCCGTGGGGGAGTGAGCAACACAGGAGACCGTACTATGACCGAAGAAATTGTGCTTCCGGGAGAATCCAATATCTGCGGCATTATCATGCCCATTTCAGAGACCGATGGCTGCTCGCGCAGCCATTGGGAAGAGGTCCGTAAGATTCTCGCGGAGGCTATCACCTCTGCGGACTTCTACCCGCAAATGGTGAGCGATGATGAGGCAGTCAATGTCATCCAGAGAACGATTGTGCAAAATGTTTACGACAACGACATGGTCATCTGCGACATTAGCGCCAAGAACCCGAATGTGATGTTCGAGCTTGGAATGCGGCTCACCTTCGACAAACCCACTGTAATCGTGAAAGATGGTGATACCGAATCTCCCTTTGATGTTTCGATAATCAAGCACATTGAGTACCCCCGGGATCTTCATTACTACTCGATACTGCAATTCAAGAAGGATCTTACGAAGACATTGCGAGCCACGCACCACGTGGCTAAGGCCGACAAGAACTATTCGCCTTTCATCAGCCACTTTGGTGAATACAAGGTGACCGGCCTTCACGAACGCAATGTGGGGATAGAAGAGTTCATCATCAAGAGCCTTAGTGATTTCAAGAATGATTTGAAGTCGGAAATCCGGCATCTCCGGCCCCCTGCGCCCCGCAGGACTAGTCAAGATACATCAACCGGCATGTCTATTACTGACGCCATTATCAACCGCGGAATCGGCACGACCATTGATACACTCATTAACGAGTTTCGTCTATCGAGAGGTATTGACAGATGGGCTCAGCTTCGTGACTCAGATATCCGCGCTGCCTTGCTTGAGCACGTATACAGGAACCCGATAATCTGCCACAGTATGACACGTAAAAGGGTGGAGGCGATTATCAATGATACCGTTTGGAATTACTCTTTTGCGGAGGAGGCTGCGGAGAGGGCTGCGGAGGATTGAGCTACCACAAACTCGACTTCGACGGGTGGCTAATGAGGAGTCTTGACATGAAGCGGAAACTGACCCTAATCATACTGGTGATCATGGCGTTCTGTGTCGGGCAACGAGTTCATGCTGCGGCGGACAATCCGTACAAACGCTGCACTTTGCGAGGTTTGAACGGTGTTCATGTGATGTTGGAGAATGTAAGAGCGGAGGTCGAGCGATTGGGACTTACGAAGCAACAGATGCAGACAGACGTCGAACTGCGACTGCGCAAAGCGGGGATACGAGTCCTTTCCAAGAAAGAATACCAACGCGCGCCCGGAACACCGCAGCTTTACGTCAATGTCAATTTCAGCATACACGAAGCGTCAGGCTTCTGCGCCTTCAGCGTCAATGTAGAATTGGAACAACAGGTTATATTGATACGTTCGCCTGAGGTTAGAATCGAGGGCAAGATATTCCCCGTCGCGTCCACTTGGAACACTGGCTGCACTGGATTTGTTGGCATCAGCAACATACGCACAGTACGTGAAAATGTCCGCGATGAGGTTGACATATTCATCAATGCCTATCTCGCAGAGAATCCGAAAGGGAAGATTGACGAAAAGCGGAAATCGTCAAAGGAAATGCCGGATGAGAACCCTGAGATTGAGAGAAAGCGGAAGACCCAATGAGCTGCCAGAAACTCCACAGAGACCGCCGTGCCGATGTGAGAAAACGCCGGAGAATTGATTCTGGGGGATGCAGAGCCGCTCATCTGCGTTCATCCGCGTTCATCTGTGGTTTCATCCCGGTTGTATGCGATCCGGGGGATGGTTACTGATCACTCATTAAGGATGGTGAAACTCACAGTTAGAAATCAGGAGTAAAACATGAAGAAGGACAAGTACAGCGTTGCGCTGCTTGGCTGCGGGCCGCGAGGTCGTGACCATGCAAGAGCTTTTGCAGATAACCCCGCAAGGTTTGAGCTGGTGGGTATCTGTGACAAAGATGCTGAGAGACTGCAATCGGTTTCTTCAACGTATGAGGGCGCTGAGCCCTACACGGATGCGGAACGTATGCTGTCGGAGCTGAAGCCGGACGTTTTCTGTTTTGCCACTCTGCCGCGCATCCGGCTGGAGCTGGTGGAGTTGGGAGTAAGGCACGGCGTCAAGGCGATTGCCTACGAAAAGCCAATGGCGACGTCCCTGGGCGAAGCGCGGCGCATTCATGACCTGTGTGAAAAGGCAGGCATCAAGACAATCGTATCCCACCAGCACAAGTATGGAAATCACTGGCTGAGGGTCAAAGAGATCATCGACAGCGGCGATATCGGCGAGATACACACAATCCACGCAACGGCCAAAGGATGGCTTCTGCAGTATGGAACCCATCTTGTGGACTATATGATGTTCCTGAACGGTGGGCACCGTGGCACGTGGGTGGTTGGACACGTGCATGGTAAAGAAAAGCTCGTCGATTCTCATCCGTCGCCGGATTATGCGCTGGGCCAGATTGAGTTCGAGAATGGCGTGCGAGGAATTCTCGAGTGCGGTTCCCTTGCTCCCGACCAGCCGGGCGGCAACTCGTTCTGGATGAACGTCGGCGCCACCGTCTATGGGTCTGAAGGATATGCACAGGTTATTGTGGGAAGCGGGTGGCAGGCATCTACAAGATCATCATCCGGCCTTATTGAAGGCTCCGGCGGATTCGACGTCGAACACGATCAGGCGCCCTACATAAGGGACCTGGCCGACTGGCTGGATGATCCTGCCAAAGTGCATCCGTGTAATGGTGATGTCACCTACCACGGCTTTGAGATGGTAATGGGCGTATGTCTGAGCAGTTTGGAGAGACGAAAGATAACGCTCCCCATTGAGTCGTGCGAGCCAATTATGGAAAGACTCAAGAGCGTATTGTGAAAGACTTCAGGCTACAGGGTAAACAGAAGAGTCGCATACGCCAACCCTGAAGCCTGAAGCCCTCTTCTAGAGTTTAGACAGCTACAGCGTCCATCCCTTGCGATATTGCTTGCAGACGTAATTGTTCGCTTCAGGCAAGTTGGTGACTTTCATACTCGGGCCGTCCCACTGGATTCTGGTGTCGAACCGCTTGGCGAGATTGCCCAACTGGCAGGCCTCTGTGAGAGGCCCCGAATAGTCGAAGTTCGCGCCCGGCTGCTTGCCGCTCTTGCAGCATCTGACCCAGTCCTGCTCGTGGCTCATGCCCACTCTGGGGATGCTCTGCTGCGGCCGCTTGTATGCCTTCATTTTCGTTTCGGGTATCAGCCTCGGGGCTCCGCCGTAGAGGCCACACACCAGCGTGCCCTTACTGCCCTTGAAGAGCGCACCGCCTTGGCTGTCGCCCATTCGCCGTCCGTCTTCAAGCTCCGGCGGGCGCGGCGGCCTGAGACCGTCATACCACGTCAACGTGACGGGCGGCATGTCTCCACGCTTGGGGAACTCGTATCGCACTATGCAGGCGAGCGAATGAGTCTCGCTGTTGCGGTAGGTGGAGGTGGCATCGACGCTCGTCGGATATTTCAACTTGAGCGCCCAGAAGATGGGATCGAAGGTATGCGCCCCCCTGTCGCCCATCATGCCCGAGCCGAAGTCCCACCATCCGCGCCAGGTTTGCGGATGATAGCAGCGGTGATACGGCCGGTGCGCGGCTGGCCCGAGCCAGAGGTCCCAATCGAGCGTATCCGGCACGGGCGGCGTTTCTTTCGGACGGAACGCCCACTTCGAGCTCCATGATGCGTGCCCGGGGGGATACGTCGTCAGGCTGCACCAGGCGTCCACCTCGCGCACGTCGCCGATGGCGCCGTCCCATATCCATTCGCAGATCAGGCGGATTGCCTCCCATGAGTGGCCCTGGATTCCCATCTGCGTGACGACCTTCGCCTTGCGGGCCGCCTCGGTGAGCGCGCGAGCCTCGAACACATACCGCGTAAGCGGCTTCTGGCAAAACACGTGCTTGCCGGCCTTCATCGCCGCCATCGCCGTGATAGCGTGCGTATGGTCCGGCGTTGCGATTACTACCGCCTCGATTTCCTTCTGCCCATCGAGCATCTTGCGGAAATCCTTGTACCGCTTCGCCTTCGGGTATTTATTGAACGTGCGTTGGGCATAACTGAAATCCACGTCGCACAGGGCGACGATGCTTTCGCTGGCGACGGCGCCCAAGTTGTGCGCACCCATACCACCGATGCCTATGCCGGCTATGTTGAGCTTATCGCTGGGAGCAGCCTGGCCCGGGCCGCCCAGCACACTGCGGGGAACCGCCGCGACCGCCATCGCTGCCACGCTTGCCTTTATAAAACGGCGCCGATTGACTTCTGACATCATAGCTCCTTCCGGCTTGAACAGCCGTGACGTGAATAGTGACTAACCATTGTATGCCATAATACCATGACGAAGTGCCATTTCAATGCCCGAGTTGTCGAAACAGCATCTCGAAGGGAGTTATCGCTTCGCCGTCCATCCGCAGGCGGGCCCGCTGATGACAGGAACGCAGCCGATCTGAGTGGCGCCCCTTGCGGTGGAGTGGCAGCGAGGACGCGGCCGGTCAGGAACGTTCAATGTATTCTGCTCCAGGTAGTAGCTGCCCGGCGTAGCATCGGCCGTCGCTGACCAATGGAACCGTGCAGGCGGAGATCCAGGAAGATGCAACTGCTTTCTTCCTCGCTATCGATGACAACCGGCGAGCATATCTGAGCTCTCCGCATGTGGAACTGTGAGCGAACCGTGCCGAACCATAACCGTCGCTGGCCCGACTGCAACCATTCTCTTCGCAGACCTCGTTGCCGCAGAAGATTGTCTTGCACTGGGGAGCACAACGCGCACCGGCCCCGTCACTCTCCGTCTCGCCAGCCACGGTCGCGATTCTTGGACAGTTTCGAGGCCATCTGCCGGAGCCTGATCAGGAGGCGTATCGGCCCGAGGCGCATTCGCAGCGCATTCGAGTAGATCGTGCCGGCCACATATTGGATAGCAGCCTTCGTGGCGTAAGCCTTGGGCTCGTGCATCCCCAGCAGCCAGAGCAGCGACGCGGCGCGCAGAGTGGCGGAGATCAGGAAGAGCACCCCGTGATACGTCAGAGGCTGGCCCAGGAACGTTCCCTTCCATTCGCCCAGCGCTTCGGCCATCGCTCCCCCGAACAGCCCGCTGATTGCCCCTGCAATGGCGAGGACCAACCAGTGGACGGCCACGTAAGCGCTGCCGGCGCCCGCCCCCTGCTTCGACCGGCTCATTCCCAACAGCAGGTTGTACTTGGCCAGTTCCATGCCGGGCCAGGCGGCAGAGGCTACCAGCACACCGGTGTAACCCAGCCACCACCGCTGGGCGTGACGAGAATCCATGACGCGGCGCCGTGAATGATGAGTAACCCGGTGATAATCATCACGGGCTTGCACCCCAGCCGGTGCATCAGTCCGCCCCAGAACCTGACAACAGCCAGCGAGAGCGCCAGGGGGATCACCACGATCATCACGTCCGTCTGCAGGACGGTCATGCCTGCAACGTCCAACAGGTACAGCTTCACAAACTGTCCGATGAATCCCAGGCCGAGCATCTGCGTAGCGGTGAACCCAAGATAGAGCCGGAAATCGCGATTAGCCAGAGGTCTGCTCAGTAGCTTCGACCAACTGATTCTCCGATCGGGGCGGTGAGACGTGTCAGGCACGGGAATTAGCCAGAGGAAGTCGATCATTCCCAGGATGCCCGCGATGAAGAGAACAGCGCTGATGGTGAGCAGCAGCGTGCGCTCCCCGGTCAGTTGCGCGTTATGCAGCACATAGCCGACAACCACCGTTGCCAAGAGGCCGACCAACCGGCCGATCTGGCTGCGTCGCGGAAGATAACGCGCGCGGATGCGCTCCGGGATGACATCCGCAAACCACGACGTGCATGCTGGAATCGTGATGTGGGCGAAGAACGACGACAGCGCTACCAGCACGAGCAGCCCCGGCCACCACCATGCGTCCGGCAGAAACCACGGTATGGCAGCGATGACCATCCATAGCCCGCGGTACGCTATCCCGGCGATCAGCAGCAGGCGCTTGCGGTGGCCATAGCGGGCCAGGAAATAGCTCGTCGGCAGTTGCATCAGCGCTCCCAGGAATGGCAGCGCCGACAGCACGCCGAATCCGAGCGGCGGCATGCCCATCAGTTGCGCGAACTTCGTCCGGGCCGAGCCGGCGCCCGTGATGTACATGAACATCGCACCGAATGCCCACGCGATGGTGATGTTGCGCATCGACCGGCGGGCGCCGGATGCGTCTTTGCGCTTCGCCTGCACAGATGGCAAAGGGCCATCCGGTGGAGCAGGGGCGGATTTCACGGAGGGCTTCCTTTACAGCTTCTTGGAATGTTGATGTTGAGGGGAAATAGGTGTGCTATATGTGGGCGAGCAGCGAGTGTCCTTGAATGTTTATTGGCCCGCTAGGGCGTCGTACTTCGGTCGACAAGGCAATACCTGTTGGTGCGTTCTGAACTCGACTTTGTGCCACGGTCAACCGTCTTCGGTTGGCCGTGCTCCACGTCCAAGCGCCGCTTGAACGTGCCACCCCGGCATCACCAATGCATCCTTACCATCGAGCCGCTGAGACTCCAGCATCAGGTACAGTATCGACAATATAGATGGTAACTTCAAGGGTTTATGTGGAGGCGGCAGGTTTGGGTCAGGTAGATACTGCCCCCTGGGGTTCGTTTTCAATGCACGGGTGCGAGGGTTCTCGGTGGAAGCTGTTTGGAAACCTTTGGAAACCTGACCGGCCCTCTGGACCGAGCGGAGAGCCTGGTACAGACGAAAGGCCCGAGTAGCCGAATTGACTGCCCGGGTCTTCTGTCGATTGCCGATAAAGATGCTCGGCTTACTTCTTGCGCCTTCTGAACGCCGCGACTACGCTGCCGACCATCGCCGAGCCGAACAGCAGCATCGAAGCCGGCTCGGGGATAATGGCAACATCATCATACTGTGCCGGATCATACAGCTTGTTAAAACAATCACTGTCAGGCCAATAATTGATAACCCTCCCGTTCCCCCCATAGAGATCGACGTTCCTATCTCTGGCTTGTACGAGAAGTCCTATCGTATCCCCAACTGCTACACCCATAGCCTCAAAGGGAATAGTTGCATTGTAAACAAGGTCATCTCCGCTTGTTGAAGTGGTAAAAGATAGTCCGGTAGTCCAGCCAGAATCACCTTGCTTTATCTTACTGCCACTCCACGGACAATCCCAAACATAATCCGTTGAACCAGTGTAATCGTCTGTTTCCTTTATTCTCCAGGATGCACCGTCGTTGTTATAATAATCGTAAACAAAAAGAGAATCAGTGTATGGGGTCCAGTCATTGTCGTTGTCATTATCAAGACCAATTGCCAAATAGTCTTCATCAAAAGCTATGGCCGCATCAGTAACAGTAACTTGCACGTACATATTACTTGCATCAAATGAGATGCTTCCGCTCAAGGGAGGATACTCATCTGATTGACCCGAAAAAACAAAATCCGCCTGCGCTGACGACCCAATCGCCAGTATTGCCACCCCCATCAAAAGCACCAGTTTTCGTCGCATTTTCTTTCTCCTTCGAGCTAAAAGCCCAGTTTTCGTTCCCATTTTCAAACGCGTTCGTTACATCCGCCAACAGCTTTCACTTCATGTCGGTCTTCCTCCTTTTTCATACACACATAAGGGAGATATCCACCCAGCATCCGTTATAATGTGTCATGATATGATGCGTGTCAAGAAAAAAATCCCAGAAAAACATATTTTTTTACGGATGGATTTGAGTCCTGGCGCATCGTTCTTCGTGCGCACATAAGGCAGATATTCACCCATTGTTGATAGAATACCACATGATGTGATGCGTGTCAAGAAAAAAATTCCAGAAAAACATGTTATTTTACAGTTTTTTACAGTGAGTCCTGACGTGCGCTGTCGATACGTCTTGGCGCGGGGCAGAACGCGAACAGCATTGTCCTGCCGCCGCTGACGGGCGCTCGGGCGTTCTTGAACGTCCCCGGTAATTGGTCAAGCGTGGGACGGCAGCCACAGCCCTTTCGAGCGTTCGCTGCTTCTATTCTTGTTTCCAGGGGCTACGCATACGCTTCCGTGTAGCATCCGCCCTATATCATCGGGCGTCGTGCGCACTTCCACCTCCAGGGTCACTATGCTCACTGAGAGGCACCGATAATGGTCGATGAGCGGCTCGGTGCGAGCGGCGAAGACCTCCAGTCTCTTGCGCACCGATTCGGCATCGTCATCGGGGCGGCCCGAGCGGTCGCCGCCGGTATTCAGCCCGATTCGCTCGTAAACTACCTCCGGCGTGCAATCGAGCGATATCACCAACTGCACGTCAACGATGGCATCAACGCTCTCAGCCTGACCGATGTGCCTCGGCAGCCCGTTGAGCAAGACGAAATCGTCCTCAGCAAGGCCGCTGCGCTCGATGAATCCCCTCAGAACCTTCTCGGCGATCCGGAAATGCCCGTCCTCGAGCAGCGCGCCGGTATCGAGCACGCTCTTGAGGAAATCGACGTCCTGGGGTGCCAGGCAATCAGACGGTTCGTCGCCGGCGGCTATCCGCCGCAGCTCCCGCCCGAAGTCGAAATGCACGTATCGACGACTGCAACAGCAGCCGCGCTTCTCCAGTACATCGCCCAGCGGAGACTTCCCCGATCCAGTCGGGCCGACCAGCAGTATAGCGTTGGGCCGTGGCATTATCTTACCTCTCGCGGGGATGCACGATCTTTCCCGCTATGGCCGATGCGGCGGCTACGGCGGGGCCGCAGAGGTAGACTTCGCTGCCGGGATGGCCCATTCGGCCTACGAAGTTGCGGTTGGTGGGCGCGAGCGCCCGTTCGCCTTCGGCCAGGACGCCCATGTGCCCGCCGAGGCAAGGGCCGCAGGGGGGCGTCGAGAATACCCCGCCCGCCTCGACGAACGCCTCGGCCAGACCCTCGCGGATCGACTGGAGGAATATCGCTTGCGTGCCCGGCAGGACTATCAGCCTGACGTTCGGATGCACCTTGCGCCCTCGGATGATCTCGGCGGCCTCGCGCAGGTCGAGCATGCGGCCGTTCGTACACGAGCCTATCACCACCTGGTCGATGGCGATCTCGTCGAGGTCCTCGACGTTTCGCGAGTTCTCCGGCAGGTGCGGCAGGGCGACCTGCGGCGAGATATTGCTCGCGTCGTATTCCCGGACTTCGCAGTATTCGGCATCGGGGTCGCTGGTGTAATAGACCGGCTCGCGCTGTGCGCGCCCGGCGGCGTATTCCTTCGTTATGTCGTCCGGCTCGATCAGCCCGGCCTTGCCGCCCGCCTCCATCGCCATATTCGACATAGTAAGCCGCGCATCCATAGGCAGCCACCTGATAACCTCGCCGCTGAGCTCCATCGCCTCGTAAAGCGCACCA
>JAUWKK010000360.1 GCA_030614245.1 Planctomycetota bacterium
ATCACATCGATCTGGCCGCCGGGATATTCACCAATATCACCAGCAACGAGCATCTGGACTATCACGGCACGTTCGACCGCTATCTGCGTTCGAAGCTCAGGCTGTTCGAGCGGCTGCCGGCTGATGCTCATGCGGCTATCAACGTCGATGATCCGAATGCCGACCGGTTCATCACCGCATCGCACTGCAACGTGATGCGCTACGGCCTGGGCGAGAATGCCGAGGTCCGGGCGCAGGCAGTCAAGGGTAATCTCGACAACACACGGTTTGAAGTGAGAACGCCGGCGGGTTCCCAGCAGATACGGGGCTGTTTTGTGGGCGAACACAACGTCTACAACGCTCTCGGGGTGATCGCCGCTGCCGTGGGTATGGGGATCGACCTCGAGGCAATCCGGAAAGGGCTCGAATGGTTCGAGGGCGTCCCGGGACGGCTCGAACGGATTGACTGCGGGCAGGATTTCAACCTGTTCGTCGATTACGCGCACACCGACGACGCACTGAAATCGGTGCTGATGTCGCTGCGGCGGCTCGTGACGGGACGCCTGTGCGTAGTCTTCGGCTGCGGCGGCGACCGCGATCGCTCGAAGCGCGCCAGAATGGGCGCAGTAGCCCAGCACTTAGCCCACCACAGCATACTCACTGCCGACAACAGCCGCTCCGAATCCACCGAGGACATCATCGCCGAAATCTGCAAGGGCTTCACAGATCACACCTGCTATGAAATCTGCCCGGATCGACGAATGGCCATTCTCCACGCCATCGAATGGGCCAAGCCCGGAGATACCGTGCTGATCGCCGGAAAGGGGCACGAGACTACGCAGGACGTCAACGGCCGCGTCGGCAGCTTCGACGACCGCACCGTGGCTCGCTGCTGGCTTAGAAGGCGGATTGAAGGCGCAACAATGAACGACCTCGACCGTGCAGGCATCACTGCATAGGCCATGACAATACGAGGAAACGGCCCGTGAGATACTTGACTATTGACCAGATATGCCGGGCGGCGGGCGGCAGGCTTCTGAGAGGCTCGAAGCAATCGCGGGCCCACAACATCAGCACCGACAGCCGGACGGTCAAGCCGCTCGAGTTGTTCGTTGCGCTGCGCGGCCCGCATTTCGACGGCCATGACTACGTTCACGATGCTCTGGCCAAGGGCGCCGTCGGCGCGGTCGTGGATACATCTTACACGGGCCACCAGCAGGAGCAGCACCGTCTGCTCCAGGGCGCGATAATAGCCGTCGACGATACGCTCAAAGCGCTCGGCGATATTGCACGATACTATCGCTCCACGCTCTCGACCAGGATAATCGCCGTCACCGGCTCGAACGGCAAGACGACGACCAAGGCTATGACCCACCGGATACTGAGCGGCGAGATGGAATGCGTCGCCAGCCCGAAGAGCTTCAACAACGCCATAGGCGTGCCGGCGACGCTGTTCATGATCGACCCGCGCCACCGCACTGCCGTGATCGAGATGGGCACCAGTCACCCCGGCGAGATCGAATACCTCGCCGGTATCGTAAGGCCGCACGTGGCGGTCATTACCAATGTCTCGGCAGCGCACCTCGAGGGCCTCGCCAGTCCTAAGGACGTCGCCGAAGAGAAGGCCGCCATACTCGGCGGCTTGGCCGCCGACGGCATAGCCGTATTCAACCGCGACGACTTCTGGTCACGCGAGATCGAGAAGAGATGGAACGGCCCCAGGCTCGGGTTCGGCATCGAGGCGGATGCCGAAGTGAAGGCGAGCAACATCCGGTCGGACGAGCACAACGTAAGCTTCACCTGCGCGGGGCTGCCGTTCAGCATCCCGATGCTGGGCAGGCACAACGTCTATAACGCATTGGCTGCCGCCGCTGCCGCCCGGGCCGCCAAGGGCATAAGCTGGAGCGTCATTCGCGACCGCCTGCGGACGTTCCTCCTGCCGGAGATGCGGATGCAGGTCGAGCGAATCGGCGGAGTCGTGCTGATCAACGATGCATATAACGCGAACCCGGCCTCGATGCTGGCCGCGCTGCGAACGCTCGCCGCTCTACCGGCGGCAGGGCGGCGCATCTTCGTTATGGGCGATATGAGAGAGCTCGGCGAGCAGGCCGACGAGTGCCACCGGAACCTCGGCCGCAAGGTGGCCGCGTCCGGCGTCGATGTGCTGTGGGCCACCGGCACCGACGCCGCCAGGGCGGCCGACGCGGCCTTGCACTGCAAAGAGAACGACGACCAACCCGTGCAGCGGATGCAGCCCGGCCAGGTTTTTTTCTCGCCCGACGCACGCGACGCCGCGCACAGGCTGCCGGCTTTCTTGCAGCCAGGCGATGTCGTCCTGATCAAGGGATCAAGGGCACTGAGAATGGAGCTAGTCGCCCGGGCCGTCAAGGATGCTATGCTCGACCGACCTGTCACCACGCTGACCGAGCTGCACATCAGCGCACCCGAAGTGCCCGCCCCGCTGCTGAGCGAGCAGCCCGGCAAAGGGCGAATCAGACCAGATGTTTAGAGTTCGTAAACTCGATAGGGATAGAAGTTCTGACAGGAAAGACGACTATTGAAATGAGTACCTGCGACACGAGAACAGTCGAAGACCCGATGGCGGTAATGTGGGAACGATATCGCTGCACGCACGACCTGCAAGTGCGCAACGAGCTGGTGAAGCATTACATCCCGATGGTACAGATGATGGCTCAGAAGGTGAAAACCACGCTGCCGCCCAGTGTGGAAGACAGCGACCTGGAGAACGCCGGCATGGTCGCCCTGATCCGTGCGATCGACAAGTATGAGAGCTCGCGCGGTGCGAAATTCGAGACGTTCTGCAGCCGGCGCATTCACGGGGCGATGATCGACTACCTGCGCCAACTCGACTTCCTCCCCAGGATGGTGCGGCTGAAGCTGCAAAAGCTCGAACGGACCAGCCAGCGGATGACCAACAGCCTGGGCCGGCTGCCAACGGACAACGAACTGGCCGAAGACATGGGTATCTCCGCCAGGAATGTCAGCAAACTTCGGCGCGATCAACATATCTCGCTGATTTCACTCGACCGATGCGTCGACAGTGACGATTACGAAGGACAGGGGAGATTGAAGGTGTGGGAAGATAAAAAGACCGCCACGCCGCTGCAGTGCATGGAGAAGCAGGAGTTGCGCGAACTGATCCAGAAAACCCTCAACAGGTCCGAGCGCCTGG
>JAUWKK010000087.1 GCA_030614245.1 Planctomycetota bacterium
CGCGTTGAACCTTCAGGCGCTCGGCATTCTCGAACGGTATGCGCAGCTCCTGCTGCAGGGCCTCGGTGAAGGTCCGGCCGCCGGGAGTCAGATTCCGGGCGAAGAACAGGTGACCATCCCGTTCTATGGCCATATCCATGTTCTCTGCACCTATATTGACGATGGCGCAGGTGTCGTGCTCCTCTTCCGGGCGGTTGCGGGACGAGTATTTGAATGTGTTGAATGCCGAGAGCGCGGTCAGGGTGATATCATTGACCTTGATGCCGGCCCCCTCGACGACATCCATCTGGAACTGTACGGGGTCGTTCTTGGCGAGTCCGACCATTATGGTGAACTCGCTGGCCTTGTTTGGGAGGTCGAGCAGGTGGAAGTCGCTGGCGAGGTTGTCGGCGTTGTCGGCCCCGGATTCTTCCTCGATCTCGTATTGCATTAGCTTCTTGAGCCGCCAGACGGGAACTGGTGGCACGTGAGCGTATCTGACGATAACTTTTCGGCCCGTTACGGCCACGGTGGCGCCGGTCACGTCAGCGCTGCGGCCGTCGAGCAGATTACGCAGCAGGACGGACAGGTTGCCGGCCTTGAGCTTGGAATCCTCTTCAATCCCCTGCTCGCCGAGCGGCATGCGTCCGGCGTTGACCATCCTCAAGGTGCCGTCAGGCTTGCGGCGAAGCTGGACGAACTTCATCGCGTGCGAGCCGATATCGATGCCGGTTGCCGGGCGGGCCATTGGCGTTTTCCCTGTCGTTCGCGCTCAGTCTTGCAGTTACCGTATTCTCGGCTGCTCGGTGCTTCCAATATAGCGGTTCACAATATGTTACAGCAGGCTACGGATTCTACGGCTGTTGCTGTTGTGTGAGCAAATCGAGCAATTGCTGTAGTTCCTCGTCGCTCAGAGTAGTCTGGTCTGAGGTAGTCGTGGTAGTTGACGTAAGGCTCTCGGGCTCGATGCCGTAGAGGCTGGTATCGGCTGTGATACCTGTGCCGCCGGCGACGGCCCTGGATTCGGCGGTGAGCGGCCGCGATATCTTTATTCCGTTGAAGCTCCAGATGTTGAAGAACCTGCATGAGCCGTTATTGACGGCGATCCGCCCGCTGAATCGGTCGGTGCCGGTGAAGAGGGCGATACCGTCGGCCACCGCGAGGCTTGTGGTGCCGTCCTGGTCGGTCGTCAGTTGCAGTTGCGGATGACGGCTCGCGCCGGCGGCTACTATCACGCCCTGCGCTCCTGCGGGCACGTCCCATTCGAGATCGATGAAGCCGCTGCCAGGGGCAGCCCGGAAACGCCGCACCTTGGGTATGCTTTGGTCAAATTCCGGCACTGTGCCCGGCCGGAGGGTGAGAGACGCCAGCCCCCTGCCGCCTCGTGACGCCCTCGACGATAGATCGACCGGCGGGGAGATGTTGGCCCCGTTGACGGCCCACATTCTGATGAACCTCGATGAGCCGTTGTGGACCGGTATTTGCGCTGTCATCTGGTCGGTGCCCCGGTATATCTCCTGCCCATGCTGGACGAAGAAATTGGCGTTGCCGTCGGCGTCGAGTGCCAGTGCAAGTGTCGGGAAGCGCGTCGTTCCGGCGGCGATGATCACGTCGGCCACGTCACCAGCGGGATTCCACCATTCGAGATCGATGTACCCGCTGCCCGAGGCGACTCTGGCATATGGGATCTTCGGTGGCACCCCGCCACCGCCGACGACAGGCGTGCCCGTGCCGGTGGTGAACTGGCTTACGAACGCCACCAGCGACCTGCCGCCCATGTCCGTGATGGTGCCCAGGAGAGCGACGTTGTAGACTGCATTGCCGCTGAGGCTGCCGTCGGGATTCAGCGTGGCGGACTTGTTCGTGGCGTCGACGGTTATAGTTGCCGCTATCGGCGTCAGGCTGCCTTCCTCGGTGAGTATGAATGACGTGGCGATGACTGTTGTCGGATCGATCTCTTTGGTGAACTCGACGGCGACGTCGGTCTTGATGCTGACGTTGGTGCTGCCGTCGAGCGGAACGACGTTCACCACTTCGGGCGGGTCGGTGTTGGGCAGCGTGAGAGCGATGACTATCTCGTACGAGCCATAATTGGCAGTGGCGCCGGGCGGATCTCCGTGGGTGGCGGGCAGGGCCTTCGTGGCGCGTGCCGAGCGGACGTAATAGGTAGCGGTTTCTTCGGCGGTGTATTCGATGCGCGATGTGAGGTTGCCGCCGCCGTCGTCGTCGGTGGTTATCAGCGTGCCGTCGCCCTTGTACAGTTGCAGCGTGGTATCGCACGCATTGGTGAGGTTCTGCGTCTTGATTTCGAAGAGCAAGGCCTTGGTGGCGGAGAATCTGAACCAGTCGACGTCGCCGTCGCCGATATTGTCGCCGTCGTCGTCGAAGTAGTAGTTGTGGGCCGCGGCCCCGCCGCCGACTGTCACGGCTTCGGCTGCGTTCATCGTGTTGTTGGGCTCGGAGATGATGTAGTATTCGATCTTCAGCGTGCTCGCGAAGTTCCTGACGAGCCCTGCGTCGGTGACGTTGCCGCCGAATCCGTAGACGAACCAGCCGTCCCAGAAGTCCTCGAGCGAGATATCCTGGGTGTTTGGCAGGTATTCGTCGACGATCTTCCAGATCGCCTTGGTGCTGTCGGCGACTGTCCAGCCGGTTTTGGCGTAATTCGCGTCGTTGTTGAAGATATCCCAGATCAGTGCGGAGCACGCAACTTCGTCGTCGCAGCCGCTGTAGAGGTCGGTATCGACGTCGTCGAAGTCCAGGATGAAGGGCACGCCGCTGCTGGTATCAACATAGATCTCGGGATTGGCCAGCGTGCGCTTGTCGGAGATTATGCAGGAGAAAGCGTTGCCCCAGCCTTCTGAGAAGGCAAGGCGGATGTCGAGGTCTTCACCCAGGAAATGATCGCCGCCGGGCGAGTCATCTCGCGAGAAGTACCACTGGAGGAAGTGCCCGTATTCGTGCTGGATGACATCATCGTCGAAGGCATCGGCATCTACGGTCTCGTCGCCGAGCACGTGGAAGGCGGGCAGGTTGTCCTCGATGACGAAATAGGTGGTGCCTTCAGTCGGGTCGTCGCCGTCGTTCCAGTAACAGGTGATGGTGAAAGTATCGGCCGGAGGAACGACGTGGAAGTCGTTCCGAACGTGCTGCCACGCAGTAGAGAGCGTGTCGACGATGTTGAAAGCTCCGGTTACAGCGGCAACGTCGATGTCGATGTTGCCGGCATCGACGTTGCCTGCGGAGATGTCGAAGGGGCTTTCGGCATAAGCCTGCACGGCACCCGTGTTGAACTCGTGGTCCCTGACGATGATGGTCTGTCCTTCGACGAGGCCGTTGGCTTGGACGTAGAGGATGATATCGGCCCAGGCGCCGATGTCCGGCGAGGTGAAGGTGCCGTCGGCGGCGGTGCGCACCTGTCCGAGAATGACGCCCGGTGCGGAAATGCGGGCGAACTGCGCGAGAACGCCGCGCGCGGGCAGCCAGCCCGGCGTGGCGATGCCGGTCTGGTCGATGTCACGATCGCGAAAGCGCACCGTGCCCGAGAGCGTGTTTGCACCGGCGGCGGCAGCCAGCGAGACTATGACGATCATTATCAGGGCGATGCGTTTCGTCACCCGTCACTTCCTTTTCTTCATGTGGATACGCAGCTTCTCGCCGTCTTTCGTTTCGATCACATTAGGCTTTGTCTTTTGCTTCTTTGCCGGGTCGAGATCGATGATGAGTTTTGCGACATTCGCGATACGGCGCTTTTTTATCTGCGCATTCGCTCTTGCGATGAGCTTGTAGGTCTTCTCTTCAGGCAGTATCAGCTCGAGGGTGATCCGGTGCCGCACGTTCTTCTTGATGTCGGCCTGCCATTCGGTCTCTTCATCGAATATCACACCCTTCGGGAGCGAGCACGTAATAGCGACCTTATCGAGGTCGATAGTGCTTTTGACGGTGATTTCGATTCTGGCGACGTCGCCTGGCTTGGGATCGTTTAGCAGGCGGAGAGAGACCCGGAGCGGCGGCCGGGGCTTGACGGCCATGGCCGGGCGCACCGGCAGCATCATCACGGCGACTGCGAAGATGAGCGAAAGGAAGGCTACAGGCTTCAGGCTACAGACTTGAGCGATGCGTCTCGCTCTTTCTGCCTGAGGCCTGAGGTCTGAGGCCTGATGTGCTAGGCTGAATGATTTCATATATTTCATCACAATGACACATCCCTTCCGTGTCATGCTGAGCCTGGGCGAAGCATCTTTTGCCACTTGTTCGTTCATTATACGAAAGATTCTTCGTCAAACTCAGAATGACAGACGCTTCTTAAGGCAGCGTCTTGGTTGCGTTCTTCTGCATGAGTATCTCGACGTCGCTGTCGAGTTTCATATCTGCGGCATCGGTACGTGCCGCTCGGACGTCTTCGACGTCGTAATACGTGCCGCCCTTGGGATTGACGACCTTCGCGCGGACGAAGATGCGCAGGTTGCGCTTGGTAACGCGCTGGGTGGTCCGGCGGAAGAGGTACTTGATGAGCGGGATATCGCCGAGGAGGGGCACCTTGCTGAGGCGGTCCTCTTTCTGCTGCCTCAGGAGGCCGCCGATCATCACCCAGTAGCCGTCGTGGATGACCATCTTGGTGATGAGCGTTCTCGTGCTGATGACGGGCCTTTCGACGGTGGCGGTCTGTTGGGTGCCGGTAATGACGATCTCGCTGGAAAGCCGCTCGATCTCCTCTCGGATTTCCGGCTCGATCAGGAGCGTGACGCTTCGGCGGTCGGAGCCGACGCTCGGGGTGATTTTCAGAATGAAGCCCGTCGGCTCGGCCTGCGTATAGATGGGAATGACGATCGGTTCGCTGAGGCTGTTAATGCCGCCGGTGGTGGTGGTGGTACCTGTACCCGTCAGCCCGAGGAGCTGCTGCAGCGAGGACTGGTTAAGTCCGGTGTTGTAATATGGGCTGCCGATGCTCGACCCGCTGAGGTTCGAGCGGTCGACGTCGAAGTCTTCGACGTACCAGAGGTCGCGCGTGACCTCAATCTCGGCAGTGGAGTTGCTCAACGCGAGCAGCTTCGGTTCGGAGAGGGTGGTGGCGTTTGCCTTCGACTTGAGCACCTTGAGGGTCGCCTGGAACTTGGGCTCGGTCATGATGCCGGTGAGCGTTGCAGTGAGGCCGGCTGAATCAGCGCTGGGGAAGCTGGCTCCGCCGGCAAGCTCGAGCGGGAACGTGCCCCCGATGCCGGCATCGATGTGCATCTTATCCATGCCGCCTTTCTTCAGTATCGTCCAGTCGTCGGTCGTGGTGATGTCCACCCCGAGGTCCTCGAAGAGCGATGTGTCGACCTCAATGAACTTGGCCTCGATGAGTACCTGCGGGGATTCGGCTTCGACGATCCTGACTAGTGCCTCGACGTCCTTGAGCACTTCGGACGTAGATCGCACGACCAGAGTGGTACTCTTTCGATCGATGTAGTAATCGCTGCCGTCGGGCCATTCAATGAGGTCGGGGATCTTGGCGAAGAGCTTGTCCATGTCGGAATCTTCGTCTGGAGGGTCATCGCTGGTAACGTCGGTGAGGCCGTTGAGCGGGATTATCTTGTACGTGAGGACAGGCGCCTCGGGTGTTGTTATCCACATGGCATCCTTGCCCATAGTGAACTGCAGGCCGAGGGTCTTGGTGATGTATTCGAGCAGTTCTCCTAGAGTGATGTTTTCTACATGAACGGTGAGCGAAAGCCCTTCGATGGCGGCCGGATCGGTGATGATGCTGAGTCCGGCGCCTCGGGAGATGATGTCGAGGAGATACTGCAGCGGAGTCGCCTCGAGGTTGACCGAGATTCTCTGTTTGAGCTTCTCTTCCAGAGACGTGTGGTCGTATTCTCTGGGATTCTCGAAGGTGAGCGGCTCCGGCCGTCTTTCCTGCGGGGGCGGCACGGGTATCGTAGCGGCCACTTCGGCCAGGGCGTCCATGCTGAGCACGGACAGCTCCTGCTCGACCGCCTTCTCGCCTATCAGTGCGAAGGCCTCGGCCATTCGGGCATCGTTGTAAAGCTGGCGCGCCTTGGGGTGATACTCATCGGTCTTCAGGATTTCCTTGCACTTGGCGATGGCGTCGTCGTACTTCTTGTGCCAGTAGTCGCTCCTGGCGGAGACGTAGAGCAGATAGGCTTCTTTCTGCTTCTGCTTCGCAGTGCCGGCGGCGCCCGGGTCCTTCTTGTCGAGCAGCGCTATCCGCTCGTCGATCAGGCGCTTGAGATGATTCACCTGCAATCTGTAGGGGTTGTCTTCGGGGATGTCATTGAGCAGTTGCTTGGCTCTGACGAGTTCGCCCTTGCGGTACAGGGCGAGCGCCCGCTGGAAGGCGAGCACAGTTCGTTCCTTCTCTCGGGCCTTCGCGAGTTCGGCTTCCTGACTCGCCTTTTCAGCCACCAGGCGTGCCTTCTCTCGGGTCGCCGCTTCGGCCTTGGCCTTGTCCTGAAGTCCCTCGATGTTCCTGATCTCGGTACGAATGGCGCCCAGGAGCTTGATAGCTTCTGCATTCCTGGGCTCGTGTCTCAAGGCTTCGAGCAAGACGCTCTGAGCCTCATCGAGCTTGCCTTCTTCTTCGAGCAGCTTGGCCCTGGCGATAAGCATGCCGACGGTAGGCAGCTGGGGTTCAACCTCTCCGGGCTTGTCGGGTTGGTCCGGCTCCGCAGGTTTTTCGGGCTTTGTCTTGGCCGGTTCGCCGGGTTTGGGCTCAGCTTTTGGAGGTTCAGGTTCGGCTTGTGCCGGCTCTGCCGGTTTTTCGGCGGCCTTATCGGGTTTTTCTTCTGGGGCGGGAGGAGGTGCCTTCGGGGCGTCGCCCGCCGGCCCGGCTGGTTCGGCCGCAATCAGACCCGCCGCAGAAAGGAGCAGCGCCAACGGCAGCAGCAATCCACAAATCCGCTTCAGCACGTATCGTCTCCTTTTAGATAGTAAGTGAAAGGGGCCATTCTACTGGGAACGATCCAGGTACCAGTTTGGGAGCCCTTCGTAGACGGAGTAGGCGGCGGTGATGTTTATTACCATCGGGTAGTTCTCCTTTGCGTTTGGGCCCTTCATGTGCCAGTAGCACCGCACCACGGGCACCCTCGTGCCGCAGCCCGGCAGGCGGCCGCTATAGCCATCTGCGGTCAGCTTCTTGACCTCGAACCACGAGAGCACATCGTCGCCGTTGCCATCGGCCATTCTGATGAACTCCGGCATACTGGGGGCACCCCCGATCCATTGCCATTCGTTGGGTTTCCCGCCTTGGGTGGGAACAGTGCCTTTGACCCACTCGCACGGCTCCGCGCACCACTCGAACATGTAACTGCACGGGATAGTGTCGCGACCATCGCCCTTGTCGGACGTGAACTCTATGCCATTTATCTGCTTATCGCCATATCCGACGGGCGCATCGGTGTCGGTGTTCTCGAACTGGTCCCATTTCGAGTTGTCGCCCGCCCAGAACCACCCGTCGGGTCTGCCTCCCTGCGAGCCGGAGCTGGGATCGTCCGGGCACAGGAGCGACCCGCTGTTGCTCTTGACCCGCACTTTGCCGTTGTCGAAGTCGCTCGCGAGCCAGTCTTCATAATCGAAGTAAGTATCCAGCAGTGCCGGCGCGCCCCTGCGCATGGGTGCTGCGAGCAGTGTCAGCCACGGCGGGTAGTAGGCGCCGTCGCCGTAGTTAGCCCTGTACATCTCCAGGCCTTCGCTGATCGAGCGGAGATTGTTCTTGCACGTGATCCTGCGGGCCAGTTTTCGCGCCTCGCTTATCGCCGGCAAAAGCATTCCGGCAAGGATTGCTATGATTGCAATCACCACCAGAAGCTCGATCAAGGTGAAACCATCGCGCCTGCCTGATCTTAGCATTACGTGGCCTTTTCTCTTGACAAGATGGGACGTAACTGCATTGCAGCAGAAACACGTGCTCCTCTCTCCCGGGCAATTATAGGGCGGAAAAATCACAAAAGCAAGGTGTATGAAGGTAATGGCTGGTAAATAGATGTAAGGCAGAACGGGCTCGCCTGACGACGAGTGGTAGGGGCGGTTCGCGAACCGCCCCTACACTGGAACAGAATGGCAAAAGTCGGAGCCTGCTCACGGCGTCTATTCCGTCACATACTGCCGTGCGATCCGGCGGGACGTTACTTGCCCATATCCTTCAGGGCCTTGAGGCACATCTCGACAGTCTCCAGAGGGGGGAAGCGATAGCACTCCTGCTCGACTATATACCATTCGCTCTTGCCGATGCTCTCGCAGAGCCTGAAGAGGTCATCCCAGCGGACGTCTCCTTCACCGATCAGGGCTTTGTCATCAGTGGCGGAGTACTCCTTGAGGTGAACGGTGAGCGCTCGCCCGGGGTATCGTTCGACATAAGGCACCACGTCGGCGCCGCCCAGCAGGCCGTTGCCGGTATCAACCTGCATGACGACCCGCTCGTCCGTCGCTCCGAAGAAGATGTCCCACGGCATCTCGCCGTCCATCTCGGTGAACTCGATGTTATGGTTATGGTAGCCGGTGAACATTCCGTGCGGCTCGAGCTTCGCGGAGATGCCGTTCATTATCGCGGCGGTTTCCAGCCAGGCCGCCTTGGAGTTGCGGCGCTCTTCCGGCAGCGATGGGACGATCAGGAACTTGTTCCCCAGGATGCGGTTGAACTCGATGGTCTTCTCGAGTTCATCGCCGAGCAGCGTACCGATGGCGGTATGCGTCCCGCAGACTTTCAGGCCGAGGTCGTCGAGCATACTTCGCAGATCCTCGGCGGAGCAATCATAGTACCCGGCGAACTCGACGGCTTCGTAGCCCATCTCCGCAACGGCCTTCAGCGTGCCGGGAAGGTCCTTCGCACAATCATGCCGAACCGAATACAACTGCAACCCGATGGGAATTCTTGCCATCTCTCGTCTCCCTTGTCCAAATGCCGAAGAAATCATAACGTGAGGAAGTAATCATTGAACGGAACGCCGCCGCTGCGTTTCTCGATCGCCTGCGCCTTCACGACGTTGGCCGCGATCACGTTGACGATGTCGTCGACGTCGTCACCGCGCGAGAGATCGTCAACCGGCAGCGATATCCCCTGTGAACAGAGCATGGACCTGCATCCCGGTATCAGCCAGCGGAATGCCTTGTATACCGTGTTGGCGACGTCGAGGTTCGGGCCGATCAGCACGTTCGCGGGCTCGTCAATGAACGGGCAGCCTTTCTTGTTACGTGCGACGGCGGGATTGATCGCCGCGTCAACCTGGCACG
>JAUWKK010000044.1 GCA_030614245.1 Planctomycetota bacterium
ATGGCCGTACTCATGTGGCCGGCGGCCCTGGCTGACTTGGCAAGGATATTGCGAACGTTCCTGTCGCTCGGTTCAAGCGCGAGATACTTCTCGCATTCGATCATTGCCTGGTCGTGCTTTCCCATAGTGCTGTACAGATTGGCCTTGAGCAGCGCCCCCAGG
The DNA here is from genome assembly GCA_030614245.1 of Planctomycetota bacterium. Taxonomy (GTDB): domain Bacteria; phylum Planctomycetota; class PUPC01; order JABMSA01; family JAUWKK01; genus JAUWKK01. Next base: position 163 of record JAUWKK010000044.1, read on the forward strand.
CCCTTGGTGAACGCAGCACCCTTGCCGGCCGATGCCACGCCGAGCTTGCGATACTTGCGTATCGTCGTTTCCAGCAGCTCTTTGCGTGCATGGAGATTGTCCGGTGCCAGGGCCAGCAGATCCTGGTAAAGCTCGATCGCATACTCGTCGTTGCCGCGATTGGTAGCTTCCCGGGCGCGCTCCAATTGCTTGCTCAGATCCATAGACAACCCCCTTTTCCGATTTGTCGTTAGTGTAGCACCGGCCGCCGGTAATGTCAACAGAAAAGCGCCGCAAGTATGGCGCCAGGGCCGGCAAGACCTCGAAAAACCGGGGCATCCTTCACCATATATATCGTGCCCCTACGCCTTGTGCCGCAAGCTCTTACGCTTCGCTCTTCACGCAGAACGCGATCATCTCGTCGGACAGGCGAAGCCAGCGGAGCACCACGTCGGCATTCCGGCAGAAGACTCTTCTGTTGAACATGCCCGCCAGGCCCGACGCTTTCTCACGGGCGTACAGTTCCAGACTGCGGGCTATGACGAAGCCGCTGCTCTTGAATCGCAGCCGGCGTAACTGCAGCCCTGCCGCTTCCACCGAACTTGCCAGCGTCCGTGGAGTGAAATGCACGAGATGCCTCGGCGGCTCGAGGGCGAACCAGCATTCCCCGAATACCCGCGCCCCAAGCCCTGCGATGTTCGGCACCTCGATTATCACCTCACCGCCCGGCTTGAGCACACGGCGAACCTCGCGCAGCGTGCCAAGCGGATCGTGAGTGTGTTCGAGCGAATGCCGCAGCGTTACAACATCAAATCCGCTCCCGGGCAGGCCTGCGTCGGAAAGTTCGCCCTCGATCACATCGAGGCCGCGGGCACGGCAGGCAGCGACGGCGTCCGGGCTGATATCCGTCCCCAGTACATCCCAGCCCAGATCGCGCATCTCGGCGAGGAACTTGCCCGCACCGCATCCGACATCCAGCAGCCGACCCTCGCGGCGAAAGCTCGGATAGATGAAGTTCCTGCTCCTGGCGCAGAAAGCGAGATATGCCGGCAGGCTCCACAGCTTCGATGCAGGCGGCTCGTCGGTCGGATAGCCCCGGAACGCCGCCAGAAGCCTCCGTGTGCGCTCCGTCCGCCTCACCAGCGAAGGCGAAGGCTGCTGATCCGGATCGTATCGGAAGTTGTCGTAGCCACCCTCGTAGTACCGGCCGATCTCGTCGCGTGTCGGGCGGGGGTTAAGGTAGACCAGCGAACAATCCTCGCAGCGCACGAGCCGGAACTCGCCCTCGTGGCGCAGCACCAGGTCGTGCACGACCCGATACGGTGCGCTCCGTTCGCTCCCGCATATTGGGCAATTTGTCGTCTCCACGTTTCGTCCTCGCCGGAGAGTGACCCGCGCAGCAGTCTGCGGCCGTTCCCCCCTTATCCTGTGCCTTCTACCAGTTGCTGAAGTTTCTCGTACGCCATCTGCGTCGGCGGGAGGTCACCCCGATACAACTGGTCGTCGAGGAAGTGCCGGATTCGCTCGGGGTCAGGCTCCGATGCCAGGGCCACCCTGATGGCATCCTCTAGCTCTTCCGCGCGCCGCACCTCGGGTATGCCGCCAAGCTCGCCGAACGGGATTCCCGTCTCATAGCCGTAAAGATCGAGGATTAGCACCCTCTTGCCCAGCATGAGCGCATCGAGGCTGACGGTCGAGTTCCAGACGACGGTCAGATCGCAGGCGTTGATGAGCGAAACCAGGGCGGGCTGCCGGCCGAAGATGCAATCCACCGCGCCGACCCGCCGAGCGACTGCCTCGTAGATGCCGTCGGATTCGGTCGGATGCGGACGCAACACGAGGCGGCAGTTGTCGATCTGCGAGACGGCCGTCATAATCGCACTGGTCTGCTTCTCCCAGTAGACCGGTGAATCACCCGCCGTCAGGCCGACATAAGGCTGCCCGACGAAAAGCACCGCTTTCTCCCCTTCAGCTATGCCCATCCGCCGGCGCAGCTCATCGGGCGGCGTCTGGACCTTAATGTACCCCTGGGGAGCATCGAGCGCCGGATTGCCGGTTATTACGGCCTTCTCGCGGGTGCCACCCGCCTCGCAGAAGAACCGGGCGCCATAATCGCCCCACATGAACATCCGGTCGGCGCGAATCGGATAGTACGCTGCGGGAATGCCGTGCTGCAGGACGACCGTCGGCACACCGGCGGGACGCGCGCAGGCGACGAAAGCACGATCCAGCCCCCACGAATCCTGCGCCACGATTACCGCATCGGGTCTCCCTGCATCGAGATAAGTCTGCGCGTAGATGATATCGTTCAGCAGCTCGGGCAGCGACATCTGCACGACAACACCGAATCGGTTGTCGAAAAGCACCTCCTCACCACCTTCCGCATGGCCGAAGACGAGGTCGAGATACATCCGCAGATACGGCCAGAGATTGTAGCCCCTGTAGTCGAGCACCGGTATTTCCGCCAGATCGGCGTAAAGCCGCCTGAGTTGCCGTGTCTTCTTTCGAGCGCGGCGCCGGGCACGGCGCCGCTTGCCGTTGAAAACCGATGCCAGCCTGATGAACTCGATCGTCTCCCCGCCCTCGTAGAAGAGACACGCGATGCGGTCTTGGTTGGCCTTCACGATGGGCACCGAATACCTTGCGCGCCGGGCGAGGATTCTCATGGGCCGATCTGTCCGGCGGTAATCCCCGAGATCGCCGTGAAAGTCCCATACCTTGCGCCACTCCCTGATCGGGTTGGGCGTATGCCTGTGCGGCTCGGCCGGTCGGCGGTCAGGATGCTCCGCTCCCGATTCAAAGGGAATACTCCGCATCTCACATGCATCGCGCCAAAGCCGAGCCGCAACGCGGCGGGGATCACCCACAACAACCCGCGAGGGCGTCGCCGTGGCCAGGAGCGCTTCTATGATCTCGACGTTGTGCATCAGCTCCGAGAACAGGAAGCACGCGGCGTAGTCCATCAGCGACGCCAAGTCGATCCCGTCGAACTCGAGATGGCCGGCGAATTCCGGCCGGTCGATCTTCAGATGCCAGTGTTCGGCATAGTCTATGATGGTACCGTACAGCCCACGCAGGCCATCAGACGGGAAGTGATCTTCCCATAGCTCCACGGCGCGGCCGTCACGGGCAAGTTCCTGCTGCAAGAGGAAGCTAGTCGAGAAGACACGTGCGCCGTCAATATCGCCGCGTTGGGCGTGTGTCGGCCAGTCATCGTCGGAGGTGATGATCCAGGTTGCGTTACTCATAGCCCTTCTTCATGCCCGTTTCTCGGCAACGATCATGAACGACCTGCTGATCCACAGCGGGAGTCTCCGGCCGATGGTGCGTTCGAGCCGGGCGAAAGCTCGCGCGAGGAGAGGAAGCCGCAGCAGTCCATCTGCCAGTTTCCACAGCGGTTTGCAGGCTCGGCCGAGGCGGCGTTCGAGGATCATATTGCCGTTCAGCAGGTCGTGTGGCGCGAGCTCGATTACATCGAGGCCGAGTCCGTCGAGCATTTCCCTCGTCTGTGCGCCTGTGAGCTGCACTACGAAATCGACTGCGGCGCGCCCGTCGGCGACTCCGGCGCGCTCGGCGTGCTCGGCGCTGCATAACTGAACGACCATCGCCCCGCCCGGCTTGAGGACGCGGACGAACTCGCGAAAAACCTCGCGATACTGCGGCAGATGCTCGACCACGGTGATCGATATGATGCTGTCGAAGGTGTCGTCGGGGAACGGCAGGTTCAGCAGGTCGCCCACAGCCACCGGCAGCGCGCCGTCAGAGTTATCACGTGCGATTCTCAGCATTGCCTCGGATATATCGAGCGCAAATACATTCCGCCCGGCCTGGTGCAGCGGCAGCGCGAATCTGCCCGTGCCCGCGCCGGCATCCCGCACGCGACCCGTGCCGTAACGCATCGCATAGCCGATCTCGACCGAATTCTTGACGCACACGACGCCGGACCTCTTGTAGATTCGACGCTCGTATAATTCGGCGGCGGCGGCGGTCGACCAGGCGCCGGCCTTGAAGCGCTTTATCTCCTCGCCGCTCGGCGGTTGGGTCTCGCGTGTCAACACGACGGCGGACGCATCCTCGCTCTCGCGTCGGAATCCGACGGCCTCGAACGCGGCGATGGAGCGGCTGTTGGAAGGCTTGACGCGGGCGACGACGCTGCCGGGAGCCCAAGTGATGCGGATATGCTCGACGGCGGTATCGATGGCGGCGCGGCCCAGCCCGCGCCCGCGATGGCCCGGGCCGATCACCACGCCCACCTCCGCAGAATCTGCCGCCTCGTTATCGCGATCGAAGCACACCCGCCCCACCGGCTCGCCGCCGGCCTCGACCATCAGGATCAGCCTATTGAGGTTCTTCAGACTGGAGGCAAACCAGGCGCGGTGCTCCTCGAGCGGGATGGGATCGCTGTTGAACGAGACTTCGCGCGTCGACGGGTGGTTACGCCACTCCCATATCAGATCGCAGTCGGCTGGAGTTGCCGGTCGCACGTTCACCGGCGGCAGTGGCATCAGACCATCTCCCACGTGATGATCTCGTCCTCGGGTATATCAACGCGGGCGGTTCGGCCGACTACGATGTCGAGATGTTTCGGCGCGATGCCGTAGCCCGGACGCTTGATGGCGAGCATCTGCCGGGTGATCGCAGTGCCGGCGGGGATTTCGCACGCGGCTACAATCGAGCGGCGGGCGAGGTCGTAGAGCTCCTGCTCGGAGCTGTCGCGCCGCTTGATGCCGGTGCCGAGGGCGAGCTCGGTATCGCGAACGGCTTCGATCATAGCGGCCAGTTCGTCCGGCTCGAGTGCGAAGGGATGGTCCGGCCCGGGCAGCGAGCGATCTGTGGTGAAATGCTTCTCGATCAGTCGCGCGCCGAGGGCGACGGCCGCAGCCGGGATTGTGACGCCGAGGGTGTGGTCCGAGAAGCCGACGGGCACGTCGAAGGCCTCGCTCATCGTGCGGATGGCCCTGAGATTGATCGCGGACATCGGCGGCGGATAGCCTATCGCACAATGCAGCAGTGCAACGGCCCCGTTGCCCGTCGAGTATATCGCATCGAGAGCCTCTTCGATATCGCCGAGGTCGGCCATGCCCGTCGAGAGCAGTATCGGCTTGCCGGTTGACGCCGCGCGTTTGAGCAGCGGCAGGTGGCCGATCTCGAACGACGCGATCTTGTAGGCATGCACGCCGATTTCTTCAAGTTCGTCCACCGCGCGCTCGTCGAACGGCGTCGAGAGGAAGATCAGCCCCTTTTCGGCGCTGTAATCGGCCAGGTCCTTCTGCCATTCGCGCGGAAGCTCGAGCTTCTCGATCATCTCCCAGAGGGTCTCCTGCTCGTCGGTGAGGGATTCCAGGTAGGACATCTTCGGCGTTCGCTTGCTGTAGAGCGTATCGGCTGAGTAAGTCTGGAACTTGACGGCATCGGACCCGGCTTCGGCGGCGACGTCAATCAGCCGCCGGGCGATGCTAAGGTCGCGGTTGTGATTCGACCCGGCTTCGCTGATAACAAAGACCGGCGCATCAGGCCCGATCAGTTTGTCCGCCACTCTGATACTCTTCATTTGGTTCACCCAGGGGGATCACTTACCAGTCAGTCGTCAACGATGCAGCGGCACGATTGCCCGCACAGTGTGCCAATTCTCCGGGCGATGCGCAAGGCTCCCCAGCCGTCAATGAGTTCCCTTCCGCGCCGGCCCATATTCGTTCGCCGTTTCGGATCGTCGAGCAGTGCGGCCACTTCGGGGGCGAGCTTCCGCTCGACGGCGTCCGGTGCACCGATGCAGATGAGCACGCCGAATTCGTTCAGCTTGCTCGTCAGCGGCCGCTGGTTGTCGGCCACTGCAACGGCGATACTCGGCAGGCCCATGCAGGCCGTCTCGTAACAGGTCGAGCCGCCGGCCGTCACGGCAATATCTGCCCGAAGCATAAGTTTGGACATCTTCGGCGGCGTCTGCTCGATGCGGAACCTCGGCCTGCCGTCAACGAACCGCTCGAGTTCCGCCAGGTGCCGATATCCGGCCCCGGCCCCGAGCACGGCGTCGAAATCAATCTCGAGCGTATCGCTACACCGGGCGGCACGCAGGACAAGGTTGTCCACGTCACTGCCGCCCATGGTGACGAGAATTCCCGGCCGATCGCTGCTCGATGCGCGCGGCAGCGCGCGAGCCTCGCGAAACTCGCTCCGGGTGACGGCGTAACGCGGACCGATGACGAGCGCCGTGTCCGGCCCGGCGTGGTAATCCAGCTCGCTCGCGTACGCGTTGCCGTTGACGAGCATATCCGAGACGTAGCTCGAAAGGGCGTTGAGATCGTCGATGCAGATGCTTCGCGGCGCGACGTCGCGCAACTCGCGGAAGAGTTCCTCCGTTGCGTCGTAGCAGTCGACGACGACGGCATCCCATCCCCGGCCGGCGGCCTCGATGGCGCCGGAGCAGAAGCCGCCCCTGATGCCGAGCTGCGGCAGCGTGATCGTCTCGATATCGAGCTGCGCGGCGAGTCCCTGCGCCCCGGGCGCATCGCCCAGCGCGAAAACCGTCTGCGCTCCGAGCGCATCCCGCATCGCTTCGGCAAGGGCCGCGCAGCGCGTGATGTGGCCCAATCCCATCTCCGGGCGGCTCTGCGGTATGAATAGTGCGCGCAAGGGGTCGTCCATTGTGGCTGTGCGGGCGGCGGGATTCAGGTCTTGCGAAAGACCCTTGCAGCGAAATCGGGGCCGAGCCCCTCGATCCCGGCACAGTCTATCATCTCGACCTGTTCCATGCCGAGCGGCTCGAAATGCCGCTGATAATCTCGCGGGATGTGCAGACTCGACCTCCCGCGTTCATCTTCGATTGTGATCACAAGGTTGCCGGTGGCCCGCCCCATTTCGGCGAATATCCATTCGCTGTCGGAGTGAATGTGCTCGAGAACGGCCATCGTGTAGATCAGATCGAACTGCGCGGCGCCGAACCGCTTTATCACGTCCTCCACGGGTGCGTTACGGATGTTGGCCTTGCTCGCCATCTCGGGGAACGTCTTCTTCATCAGGGCGACGGCGCTGGGGTTGATGTCGATGCCGTTCAGATTCTTGAAGCCCCCCTGGAACAGGTGTTGCAGGTTGCGGCCCACGTTGCAGCCGATCTCGAGTATCGCAGCCTCGGGGCCGACGTATCTCTTGACGATATCCAGGAGGAACCGGCTTCTCTCTCCTGGGATAAGGCGCCCCGGCGGGCGGCAGATCGGGTCACGGAACAGCTCGGACTATGGGGCCATTCAGTGCACCTTCTTCTGGCCGATGCCCGCGTTGACAGCCGCCAGCTCGGGCCGTTCGTTGAGCAGGTTCATCACATCCAGGCTAGTGAACTCGGGATTCGTCGGATACAGCGCCTCGTAAACGCCCTCCACAAGCTGGAAGTCTTCGATCGTGTCCACGCACCAGCGCATGTCGGGATTGGTCAGTTCAGGCGGTGCGAGCACGTGGCCGAGCCTGTACTCGTCCGGGTGCTCATATATGTAAAGCGATACGTGCTCGCGGTCGGCAGGGGCGTTGGTCTTTCGCGACACCTCGTCAAGGACGGCTACCGGGAAGACCTGCGTGTCGAGGCCCCGGGGATACGTCCTCTGCACGACGTTGCTCACGTAATCGAAGTCGTTGGCCAAGAAGTAATCTATGCACCGGGCGACCACCTCGGGGTCCAGCAGCGGGCAGTCGCCGGTCATCTCAACGATGATGTCGGCGCCGAACGCCTCCGCGGCCGACAGTACGCGGTCCAGCACGTCCTCTTCACTGCCCCGGAATGCCTTGACGCCCCATTCGGCTGCAAGGTCGCTTATGACCTCGTCGGCGCCGGCGACAGTCGTGGCGATGACGACATCATCGACCTTCGAGCGTTTCAGCCTCTCGACGAGCAGCTCCAGCATAGGCTTGCCGCAGATCGGCTTGAGTGTCTTCCCGGGAAGCCTGGTAGAGCCCATTCTCGCCTGGACAGTGGCGGCGATTCGCATTGCAGTCGGCTCCTCCGCGCAGGCCCGATCAGAAGGTTCGAACAGGGTACAGACGCCGGGGCCGAATGTCAAGCGGCCGAAGTGAGCGACTCAAGCCCCCTGCCATGGGCGGGGGCGGCCTGGATAGTTGTAGCGGTATTCATTCGGACTCGCCGCGCTCGGGCGGCCGCTTTCGGAACCGGATCACCTTCGCAGGCACTCCGGCGGCGACGGCCATGTCGGGGATATCCTTAGTGACGACGCTGCCGGCCCCGATCACGGCTCCCGCGCCGATGGTTACGCCCTTCAGCACGTGCACGTTCGCTCCCAGCCACGCCCCGCGCTTGATCACAATTGGAGCGGACTGCCCCGGATAGGTAGCAACAGACACCCTCTCAGTGTTGTCGAACGCGTGGTCGGCATCGCGGATTTGTGACATCGGGCCGATCAGCGTTTCGTCTTCCAAAATCACGCTCTGGCCGGCGGCGATGTTGACCATCTGCCCGATGGCGACCCTGCTGCCGATGTGCAATTCGGCGCCGGGCCCGACCTCAAAGTACAGCGGCCCGAACAGGCTGCTGTGGTCCCCTATAGTCATCGTGCCGTAATTGTTGACGTGTACCGCCCCGTAAACAGCCACCTTCTCTCCTACCTGGACGCCGTTGCTGCGCAGGTGGTAGATTCCGTACACCTTGCCCAGATGCTTGCCGATGCGGGCGAGCTTGCGCTCGATGGCGTATAACACCCTGCCCCAGAAGCCCAGCCCGGCCGGGGGCGTGCGATGGCCGCTCATGACGCACCTCCGGCCAGTATCGCTCGCAGTTCTTCGACGACGCGCCGCACGTCGTCGTCGGTCATCCGCGGATACATCGGCAGTGAGAGCGCCCGCTCGTAGTATGCCTCTGCAACGGGGAAGTCGCCCGGCTTCGTGCCGAGGTGCTCGCGGTAATATGGATGCAGATGCACGGGGACGTAGTGTACCTGCGGGATGATCCCGGCCTCAGCCAGCCGGACGAAGACCTGCTTGCGCGTTATACCGGCGGCCTCGAAATCGATCCGGACCACGTACAGATGATACGAACTCTCGGCGTAGTCCGCCTGCCGTTGTGGCGTTACGAGTGGCAGGTCGCCGAGCAGATCGTCATACAGCGCGGCGATATCCTGGCGGCGCGCGACGAACTCATCGAGCCGCCGCATCTGCGAAAGCCCGAGCGCACTCTGGATGTCGGTCAGGCGGTAGTTCCAGCCGAGATCGGTCATCTCATAATACCACGGCCCAGGCTGCTGCGAGAGCATGGCCGGGTCCTTCGTCATGCCGTGCGTGCGGAAGCTCTTCAGAACGGCGTAGAAATCCTCGTTGTCGGTGAGGATCATCCCGCCTTCGCCTGTGGCGATGTGCTTGACGGGATGGAAGCTGAAGACGGTCATGTCGGCGATGCTGCCGACCTTGCGCCCGCGATGGCGGGCACCTAATGCATGGCAGCCGTCTTCGATCAGCGGCAGGTTGTTTTCGAGGGCGATATCGACCAGCCGGTCGTAGTTGCAAGGCTGCCCGGCGAAGTCGACTGGTGCGATGGCTTTCGTTTTCGGGCCGATCTTCGCGGCGACCTGCCCGGGGTCGATGCACAGCGTATCGGGCAGGATATCGGCGAAGACGGGCCTGGCGCCGCAAAACAACGCAGCATTCGCCGTAGCGGCGAAAGTCATCGGCGAGGTGATAAGCTCGTCGGCGTCCCTCAGCCCGGCGGCGTGGTAAGCCGCATGCAGCGCCGCGGTGCCGTTGGCCACTGCGACGGCATACTTCGCCCCGCAGTAGTCGGCCACGGCCCGCTCGAACTTCTCGACATTCGGGCCCTGCGTCAGCCAACTGCCGCGAAGCACGGCGGAGACGGCAGCCACGTCCTCGTTGTCGATCCACTGGCGGCCGTATGTCAGTAGGGGCGGTTCGCGAACCGCCCCTGCCATCTCATCCCGCAGCCACGCGCGTGTGCGTTCGAGCCCTTCAGCCAGCGTCACCTCGGGTCTCCAGCCGAAGAGCTCCTCCGCAAGCTTCGAATCGCACAGCAGCTTCTGGATTTCGCTCTGCGGATGGATGTGCTGCACGTGCTTTATGCGCGATTCATCGGGGCAGATCATCCTGGCAAGCTCGTTGATTGTCACATCGCAGCCGGTGCCGCCGTTGACAATCCTCCCGCGGGCGGCTTCGCAGAAACCGGCCGCCACGATCAGGCGCGCGCAATCCTCCACGTAAAGCAGATCCCGCGTCTGGGTCCCGTCACCGTAGATGTTCAGGTCCTGCCCGCTCAGATGCTGCGTCAGGAAGACCGAGACGACCCCGCCTTCGCCGCTGCCCTTCTGGAACGGCCCGTAAGTGTTGAACGGGCGGATGACGACCGTCGGGAGGCCGTAGGTGCGATAGTATGCGAGTACCAGATTCTCCGCCGAGAGCTTGCACGCGGCGTAAGGCGAAGCAGGCTTGACCGGGTGCTCCTCGGTGATTGCAGTCGAGCCCCCGGCACAGTCATAGACCATGCAGGTGCTGACGAAAGCGACCGGAACGTCGGCCTTGCGGCACTTCTCGAGCAGCAGAAACGTGCCGGCGACGTCCGTCCAGAATGTCTCCGCCGGATCGTCGATGCTCTCCTGCACGACCACCTTCGCGGCGAGATGGAAGCAGACATCCAGGCCCCCATCAAGAATCCCCGACAGGGCGAGAGGGTCGGCGACGCTCGCAGTCACCAGCCCTTCGAAGGCCTCCGCGCCCTCGAATTCGGCCAGGCTGCCGGCCCGTCCGTTGGAGAGATCGTCGAGCGCGACAACATTGTGGCCGCTATCGAGCAGGCACTTGACGACCCACCTGCCGATGAAACCGGCACCGCCTGTTACAAGTATCCTCAATCGACAGCCTCTTATATCAATCCTGCCGTTCGAAGCAATTCGACTATCTCGTCGCGCGACATGGGAATCTCGTGGTCGCTTCGATAATGCTTGTGCGGGAACGGTTTCGCTCCGGGATACTTGAAATCCCATCCGCTCTGGAACTGCCGGTCGGCAGGAAGGATCACGCACATGTGCTCGAGCTCGAGTGCGCGCGCGTGCTCCTCTTCGGTGATGAGTTCCTCGTAGAGTTTTTCGCCGGGCTTGGCGCCGATCTCCTCGATCTCGATCTTGCCGTCGGCAAGTTCGCTTATCATCACTTCGGCAAGTTCCCGGATATTCAGCACGGGCATCTTCAGAACGAAGACCTCGCCGCTGTGCGCCAGAGTGCAGGCTTCAAAAAGCAGCCTTACCGCCTGGCGATCCCACATCACGAACCGGGTCATCCTGGCGGAAGTCAGCGTTACCGGGCCGCCAGCCTCGATCTGCCGGCGGAAGATGGGCACAACCGACCCGCGCGAGCCGACCACGTTGCCGAAACGCACGCTTGCGAAGACCGTCGTGCGCCCGCCCTTGTGATAGTTAGCGGCAGTCATAAGCCGCTCGGCCATCAGCTTCGACGTCCCCATCGTGTTGCAGGGGTTCACCGCCTTGTCGCTGCTGGTGAAGATCACCTTCTCCGGCAGGGTCTGCATAGCACTGTCGATCACGTTCTGCGTGCCCACGATGTTCGTCTTGACGCACTCGAACGGGTTGTATTCACAGGCGTACACGTGCTTGAGCGCCGCAGCGTGGAAGACGATATCGACGTTCTCCATTGCACGCTGCAGTCGTGGCGCGTCGCGAACGTCGCCGATCAGATAGTGGATGTCCGTCCGGTTCCGGTACTGCTCCCGCAGGAACGCCTGCTTTGTGTCGTCGCGGCTGTATACCCGCACTACACGCGGCTCGAAAGGCAATACCTCGGCCAGAATTCGGCTGCCGATGGCACCGGTTCCGCCCAGCAGCAGGATCGTCTTGTCCTTGAAAATGTTCTCCACACAAGCTCCATCATTATATCTTTATCTTTGGTCCGAAATGCTCGGGGGGATTGTATCGGAAGCCGCGAATGAAAGCAAGACGCGGGAGGTCCGGAACATGACCCCAGATCGTGGGGTATGCTGGCCAACCGTGGTTCAGAGGCAATGGATGTCTTCAACCCGAATCGCATGCAATCTAATTC
>JAUWKK010000132.1 GCA_030614245.1 Planctomycetota bacterium
CTTCTCATTATCTGTGTTCATCCGGTGCCCGGCCGGCCCCGCCATAGGCGGGCGGGGCAGCCATGCTATAGGCAGGCAGGCTGGAAAGCCTGCCCCACGTTAAGCAGGCGTAGCCTCCTCGCTGCGAAGCAGAGCAGGCAGAGCATCGCGAACGGCAATCACAGCCATCCGGTCATCTGTGCGAGCAGGCGGGAGTAGTCGACGAAATTCGGCCATGAGATATCCGATGGCACGCCGTGGTCGCAGCCTGGAATGAAGCCGCCGTCTTTGACCACGGGCTCGATGCGCTTGAGTTCGTCCCGGATGACCTGGCCGCCCTTCGCAATCGCGCGCTTGTCGACGCCCGACTGATACGCGATCTGCCGGCCGAACTCCCGGCGGAACGCGCAGATGTCGTTCAGCGCGGCCACCTCGATCGGATCGCAAACGTTCACGCCCGATTCGATCCAAATGGGGATAATCTCGCCGATGAAACCGTCGCTGGCGAGGTCAATTATCGGGCATCCGTCCGCCTTGAGCTGCTTCACCCACCTCACGTAGCTCGGCTTGCAGTACTCGCGCATCATCACTGGAGAGACCATCGCCTTCGCCTTGTAGGCCATGTCTTCGCTGATCGCCACCCTGTCGGGCACGACGTGCCGGAGGATGCGCTCGAACATTGCAGAAACGAACTCCGTCCAGAAGGCGGCCATATCGGCGCCGAGCTCGGGCTGCTCGACCATCATGAAGCAGAGGCCCTCGAAGCCGCACCATTCGCGAAGCTGCCAGAATGGCCCGCTGATGCCGATCGACAGCGGGTAGTCGCGTTCCTTCGCCGCCTCGCATCGCTGGGTGAAATCATCGGGAAACCGGCCCGGCGCGTCCACGTCGTAGCGCAGCTTCATCTGCTCCCAGTCGCCGCGGTTCTCGACGGGGCACTTGATCCACCGCCGCGTGCAGAAGTCTTTCGCCTCGCGCAAGTACGACACATCGAACTCGTCGGATATCTCGCAGATGTTGCCTTTCCAATCCTGGACGATGTAATGGCCGTCCTTGTGTTCGAGGGCCTTCTCTTCGAATTGCGGTATCAAGCGGAAGTTGGCGCCGAGGCCGACACGCGGCTTTGTCGGCTCCGGCTCGAACCCGAGTGTTTCGAACAGATAGTCAAGCCAGTTCACGTCAGCGGGCAGTCCCTGGCGGCGCCAGGCTGCGCGCGTCGATTCTCTCGGCCCGCCGGGGCTGAACGGTATCTTGTCGGGATTGCCGAAAAGCAGAGTCTGCAAGTATCTGTCGCGTGGGGTCATTTTGCTTGTCCTCGTTCAGCAGCTATTGTGTCCGCAGCACTTCAGATCGAATCACGTCACAGTCCCGTCCGCATCGGGCGATCGAGATTCTGTCTATCGAAACCGTCTGAGTAGATTCTCAAACGCACGGTCAAACACGCCGGTTGTGTCAAAGCGAGCAAGCCATGACAGTCATTTTATGCGATTGTAGCCGCTCACTCGACAGATAACAAGTTCACGACTTGAACGGATATCGTATATGCGTATCGGCAGCAGATCGCGCTCAGCACGGGCAACGGCTGTTCTCAGCAGAGACGCCAAGTCTTGTCATGCCGAGCTGTGACCGAAGCATCTTTCATAATGTGGGGCAGGCTTTAAGCCTGCCAATTAATGCATTTTCAGCCTGGAAATGCTGCAACACAAATTAAACACGAACGCCGGGCGGTTTGCGAAAGATTTCGCGCCTTGCGGCGAAAAAGCACCATCGATCAGGCCAATATCACCGCTCCTTCCTCGTGACAACCTCAAACGTCTCGATTTCGCCATCAGGCTTGACCAGCGACCAGGTGATGGAGTTCTTGTGCACCCTCGGGATGAGCGCAGCCCGATAGTCAGCCAGTTCGTAAGGCAGCCGAACCAGTATCGCCCGCCTCGGGCAGGCCTTCACGCACGCAAAACAGTCCCAGCAGTCGGCATCGCTGCGGCAATATACCGCCCCGGTCTCGGGATGAACAGCCATCAGGTCGCCTGGGCAGACCTCGACACAGCGGGGTTCGTCCAAGCCGCGGCAGTCGTTGCACGTTCCCAGCCCGGCCTCGACGAGCGCACGATCCATCGCCGCTTCATCCGCGAACTCGCCACAGCCGGGCCCGCGCTTCTCCCTGTTGATTCTCACGGACACTCTTGCTCTTCTTCTCCAGCTATTGCATCATCTTCAAGCTGCCGCGCATCGTCGCACCTTCAGCCGCGATACCGATCGCCGGCGACAATCTGCTCGTATTCGCGCTCGATGATCCTGATCTCGCCCGAAGGCCCCTGGCGGCTGTTGACGAATTTCAGCCAGTTGATGTCATCAAGTTCGAGATGATCGATCCGCGTCTGGTACGCCGGCCAGCGGGTCTCGCGGCGATACAGCAGATGTTGCACCAGCGCGCGGCTCACTTCAACCCTGTCTATCACCTCGTGCGCCAGCATCAGCTCGTGCGGATCGTTCGCCAGCAGATACCTGACCTGCCGGTGAATACGTTCAACCTGCTCGGCTGCGACCTTCAGCGAGGCTTCATTCATCTCGTAATACGTCTTTACACCGCCGGCGTATTCGTCCATGACTTTCTGGAGGCGCGCCTCCATCTCGGATGGTGCGATACCCCCACATCCGGCCGCCGTGCGGCGTATCGGGCGGAAGACACGATCGGCCTCGTCGTGAACCTGTTTGCTGTCGGCTCGCGGCGTCTTCGCACATTCATTGGCAGCAGCGCGCGCGGCCATGATGCCCTCGGCCCAGCATCCGCTGACAAACTTGTACGGAGCGCCGCCCGCCACGTCGCCCGCCGCGTATAGCCCGGGCAAAGTCGTCCGGCGCTTCACGTCGATCCAGTAGCCCGCCTGGCAATGCCCGCCGAAGATATACGGCTCCGTCCCGCAAATCTCGACCGGCTCCCTGGACGGATTGAACTTGTTCGCCGCCCAGTAGAGCACGATGTTCGGGTACATATCCAGGTACGCGGCACGCAGGTTACGGGCCTTCTCGGCGCTGAGATGGCGAGTATCCATGAAGACGGGGCCGCGCCCGAGTTGCATCTCTCGGATGGGGCCGTATACGCGATACGGTGTCGGAGCACCATTACCGCCAAGCTCGGCGAAGTTCTTGACCATGAACTCCTCGCCGAGCGAGTTGACCTGCTTCGCGCCGAAGCCGAGCGCCAGTGTACCCGTAGGGCAGATGGTGTCCTTGGTGCGCAGAGCGATGAAGCGCATCTCGAGGCTGGTCATCTCGGCGCCGGCCCGCAGGCCCATTGCATAGCCGGCGCCCGTGTTAAACGGTGGATACCACATCTTGTGGGCGGCTGCGCCGGGGTTGTTTGGCCGATAGATACCCGAAGCTCCGCCCGTGCAGCAGATGGTCGCCTTCGCTGTAATAGTGTAGAACTTCGCGTCGCGAACGCCGAACCCCATCGCGCCGATCACCTGCCCGCCGTCAACGAGGTAGTTCGTGGCCACAACGCGGTTTAGTATCCGCGCGCCTGCTTTCCTTGCCGCCTCGGCGAGAATCGGCTTGAGCGACTCGCCGTTGATCCTGATATTCCACCGTCCACGCCTGCGATAGTTGCCGTCGGCATCCTTCAATATCGGCAGTCCCCAGCTCTCGACGCGCGCGACGGTTGAATTGAGCAGCTCGGCTATCGACAGGACGAGGTCCTCCCGGATCAGGCCCCGATTATCGGCCCTGACGTATCTCGTGAAGCTCTCGGGCGTCTCGCCGGGATTCAGGTAGGCATTGATGGCATTCATGCCCGCAGCCAGGCAGCCGCTGCGGTCCACGTGTGCCTTCTCCAGGACGATCACCCGCAGTGACGGCTCCCGTTCGAGTGCCTCCACCGCCGCCATGCAGCCAGTAGTGCCGCCGCCGATTATCAGGATATCGCAGTCCAGGTTCTCACGCACAATCTCGTCCAACGTGAAGTCCCTCTCGTCCCGACGGAACCTTCAGACAATCAGCAGTTCCCCGTCGAAGCCCTCCTCGACGGCATCGGCGATCTGATCGACCAGCCGCCCCAGAATGTAGGATTTCGGCCGGATTAGGATCACCTGGTCGGCCCGGGATTCCCGAATGATTTCAATTGCCATGTCGGGCAGGTCGCCGGTCTGGATTCTGGTGTTGAGTTCAAGCCCGACGCGCCCGGCTCGTTTAGCCAGCGCTTCGAGCGCAGCATCGGCTTGAAGGCGCGCCTGCTCGGCCAATTCGCCGGCGAGTCGCTCGAGCGCGCTGCCGCCGCCGGAGATCAACGAGCCCAGTGGCGATGCACTCACGCAGACCGCTTCAGCAACGTCGGACCGCTCGCGGGCCTCATCGATCGCCCGGCGGAACAGCCCCGCCGATTGCCCCATCGCCGGCAAGATGATGAGAACACTCATGTCTGTCCGGCCCCTCAGGGGAATGTGAAGACGGCGAAGGCGTTCATCCAGACTCTACCGGGTACGGCAAGAATGTCAAGCGTCTTGTCGGCGGTTGACTCCAAACGAATCTGCCGATACAATCCGCCGTGAATTGAGCGCAGCCGCATCACGCTGCATGGAGGCCCGATTTCGATGACTGAACGGCGCAGCAATATCCGAAAGACATTTGCCGAACGATTCGGCTCGGCCGAGGGGATCAAGTTCTCGCGAGCTCCCGGACGCGTCAATCTGATAGGCGAGCATACCGACTACAACGAGGGCTTCGTCCTGCCGATTGCCATTGATCGTGACATGATCGCCGGATTCCGCCCCAATGGCTCGAAGATGGTCAACCTCTACGCGATGGAGATGAACGAGGCGGCAAGCTTCTCTCTATCCGATCCTAAGACCGATCCCGCGCATCCGTGGATGAGCTATGCGGTCGGCGTAGCCCGCGTCCTGACGGAATACGGGCACGAACTGAAGGGCATAGATGCGGTACTCCAGAGCACCGTTCCCGTAGGCAGCGGGCTGTCGTCATCGGCGGCGTTTCTCGTCTCCATTGCGAAGGCCTATTGCGACGCAGCCGGCATCGACATCGAACGCAAGGCTCTCGCACGGATGTGCCAGGAGGCCGAGATACGCTACGTCGGCGCAAACGTCGGGATCATGGATCAATACACGGCGCTCCACGGCGAGCGCGACGCGTGCATATTCCTCGACTGCCGCAGCATCGAGCACGAGACCGTTCCGTTCACCACCGACGTGGTCAAGGTTGTGGTGGCCGACACGACGATCCGGCACGAGATCGCAGCGGGCGAATACAATAAGCGCCGCGCCACGTGCGAGAAAGGCGTCGAGCTGCTGAAGCAGCACCTGCCGGAGATCAAGAGTCTACGCGACGTAACACCCGAGGACATGACGGATCTCGCCGGCTCATTGCCGGAGGTCGTCCGCAGGCGCGTGCGGCACGTTGTTACCGAAAACATGCGCGTTAAGCTGGCCGTCGAAGCCCTCAGGCACCACAATTTCATCCACTTCGGCATCTATATGGAAGCCTCACACGAGAGCTTGAGCAAGGACTACGAGGTAAGCTGCAAGGAACTGGATGTGATGGTCGAGATCGCCCTCGGTCTCAAGGGCACTTACGGCTCGCGGATGACTGGCGGCGGCTTCGGCGGCTGCACCGTCAGCCTCGTCCCGGCCGAGAACGCCGACGAATTCTGCAAACAGCTCGCGGCGCAATACGAAGAACGAACGAGCCTGAAGCCCAACGTATACGTCTGCGCGACGGCACCCGGCGCCGAGATTATTCCGGATCGTGGAGCAGCCTTTCCAGGCTGCTGATTGATTGATCGGCAGGCTCAAAGCCTGCCCCACATAAGATCGGGAAGGAACAAAAGCAATGAAGGAACTGATCGGAAAGCTGGTTGAGGGGCGGAACCTGTCGGCCGACGAAGCCGTCGAGGCGATGGAGACCATAATGACCGGCGGGGCGACGCAGGCGCAGATCGGCGCGTTTCTTACCGCTCTTCGCATGAAAGGCGAGACTATCGAAGAGATAACCGGCTGCGCGCGCGTTATGCGTGAAAAGGCTACGCTTATCCGCGTCGAAGGCTCCCCGGTAATCGATACCTGCGGCACGGGCGGCGATCATTCCGGCACGTTTAACATCTCCACCTGCACGGCTATCGTCGCCGCCGGAGCCGGCGTCAAAGTCGCCAAGCACGGCAACCGTTCCGTCACGAGCAAGAGCGGTTCGTCGGAGGTCCTCGCCGCCCTGGGCGTCAATCTCGACGCCGACGTGGCCACCGTCGAGCGCTGTATAGCCGAAGCCAACATCGGCTTCCTGTTCGCTCCCAGGCTGCACGCGGCGATGAAACACGCAATCGGCCCGCGCCGGGAGCTCGGCATCCGCACCGTCTTCAACATCCTCGGGCCGCTGACGAACCCCGCCCGCGCACGGCGGCAACTCCTCGGCGTCTTCGATGCGAGTCTCTGCGATCCGCTCGCAAACGTGCTGGGCAATCTCGGCAGCGAACGATGCTTCGTCGTCCACGGATGCGACGGCCTCGATGAAATCACTACAACCGACGAGACTGAGATCGCAGAACTTTGCGGGGGAAATGTGAAGACATACACAATCTCGCCGGAGGATTTCGGCCTGAAGCGGGCGAAGCCCGATGACCTGAAGGTCGTCGGGCCCGAGGAAAGCGCCGGCGCCATCCGCAGCATTCTCGCCGGGAAGGCAGGCCCGATGGCCGACATCGTCCTGCTCAACGCCGCTGCCGCCATCGCCGCAGCCGGTCTGGCGGAAGCCATAGCTGACGGGCTTCCCATCGCACGAGAATCAATCGAATCCAAAGCCGCAAGTGAGGCACTGGCGAAACTTGTCGAAATCAGTAACCAGTGAGCAGTGAGCGGTAACCAGTGGGCGGTGAGTTCCTGGACTTCAGCCGGACGGCCTGCCAAGCGGCAATCGCTGGAGGATCCGACCGTGAAAGGGGATCACGGGCACCCACTGCCTCGGCCGAGGTGGGCGCGAACGCCGAGCAGATCCATGACGTTCACGCAGTTGTCGTCGTTCACGTCCCCATACAGCGCCATAATCTTCTCGGCGACGGCTTCAACGGAATCGCGCACGGTTGGGTCTGCGGTCTCCTGGAAGACCTCGACTGTCCCGCTCTCGCTCGCGCCGACAGCCGCGTAGTTCGTCGGCGTCATTACCAGCGTGATGACCTTGCTTTCTCCCGGGGCGAGCAGCCCGGTGTCGTAGCCGTCCGTCCCGGTGATTTCCGCCGTTATGTTCGTCGGGCCGAACAGATAGCCGACAGACCATCCGGCCTCGCTGCCGTTGCCGCCCCGCAAGAGGAACGACCAGGCGAGGGGACTGTCATTCTCGACCTTGATCTGATATATGGCTGCGCCGCCTTCTCTCACCGTCTGCGTCTCGATCTGATCGCCCGCCGGTTCGGCGTAGTA
>JAUWKK010000309.1 GCA_030614245.1 Planctomycetota bacterium
CAACTGGGGCTGAAGCCCCAGCCTATATGCCCCCGCGGCTCCGCAGCGAAGAAACGAGGCCCCTCCCGGGCGTACCGGACGCTGACGCTCACACTCGCGGCTGACGGCCCGCAATTCTCCGCCAGCCCCAGCATTTAACACATCCTCACACTCGCGGCGCATAAGATACCCTACGATCTGGGATCATACCCGCTGGAAATGCGCGACCCATGCCATAGGCAGGCAGGCCTGGGAAAGGGTTGGATTCAAAGGATGGCTGCTTTATTTCGGCGCCTTGGCCTCGCGCAGGCGTGCAATGCGGGCCAGCATACTCTGGACTCTCAGGCGGAACGGCTCGTAATTGATGGATTCGAGAGTCTTGTTGCAGACCTTCTCGGCTTCGTCGAGCTTGTTCTGCTCGATCAGAGTATTCGCCAAAGTCATGCGCAGTTGCATCGCCCTGGCGGGCGCCAGTTCGATAGCGGCTTCCCAGGCTTCGACGGCCTTTTCGAGATCGCCTGTACTCCTGGCGAGCCGCCCGCGCATCTCGTAGAGTCTCGCTTTCGCGATCTTGGGCGCCTCAAGTTTCGCAGCCGCATCATAAGTCGAGGCGGCCTGCTCGATCCGGTCGAGCCGGTGATACGCCGTTCCAAGCATAAGTTGCGTGTCGAAATCATTCGGTTGCAGCTTTGCGGCTCGCTTGAGCAACATGATAGCGTCCCCGGCCAGGCCGTGCTCGAGATACATTGAACCGAGTTCGCGGCAGATGGGCGAATCGGGGGCCTTCTTGAGCACCCTGTCGCACATTGCCATTACGTCTTCGATCGTTCCCGAGTTGACGCTGTAGAGCTTGAGCAGTTGTCTGAGAGTCAACGGGTTCTCCGGGCCGCTCTCGACGGCCTCCTTTATGATCTCCGCGAGCCTGAGGCGAACTTGCCTGCGGGCATCCGCATCGCCGTAATCGAACTGGCCCCTCTGAACTTTTGCGAACTCGCTGATCAAAGGCTTGAGTCTCTCACGCGTTACGCCTTTCTTGCTCGCAACTCGGATAGCGTCGCGGAACACGCCGATACCCTTCTCGATGTCTCCGCTGACGAGATGCAGGTGAGCAAGCTCGATGTAGTTCGCCAGGTTGCCCGGCTCGGCTTCGATCTGGCCCAAGTAGTACTGCTCGGTGCGGTTCAGTTTCAGCTCGAAATGCTCGATGACAGTGCGGCCCCGGGCCACGTCCACCTTTCTAGTAACCGCTGTGAAGTCGGCCGCCTGCACGCGCACCTCGTATTCGCCCACGTCGAGATTCGGCAGCGACAGCGGCGTCTTGTCCACCATTTCGCCGTCAATGTAGACGTCGGCGCCGTTGGGCACGGAAGTGATTCTCATTGCTCCCCGGGGATTCGTCTCGAGCGTTACGGCGACGGAGATAGGCTTCTGGGCCACGGTGATGGTCTTGTGCATCGTGGTGTAGCCGTGCCGGACGAACTTGAGCCGATGCTCGCCCGGCGCGAGGTCGGTCATAGTCAAGGGGGAAACGCCGGCGTATCTCGCATCGACAAAAACGGTCGCTCCCGGCGGAGTGCTGGTGATCTTCACCTCGGCAGCGAAAGCCGCCCCCGCCGCGCAAACGATAACTATCGCAGAAAGTTTTCGCATTAATTCTCCGCCCGGCCGCTATCACTGAGCCGGCAAACGTCCCGTTGATCACTGACGGCTATTTCTTCACCGGCCCGGTCAGGAACAGATCGCCCTCATCGTCGCCTTTGCGTTCGTCCTTGTACAGCTCCGGCTTGTAGCGGTATATCTGCCGCTTGAGTTCGGCAGTGTCGTCGCCTTCGAGGAACTTGGCCCACTTGCCGGGATCGTAGCCGTTGATGTCGATATCGACCTTCTTGTCGGGCCCTGGGCTGACGAGCATCCATCCGGTCGTGTAGACAGGCTTGCCCTCGTCGGTGAGTGTCATCGGCCCGTGGCTGTATGCAAAGCCATGTGTCCACTTGCCGGATACATCGTGAGGCATCTCCGGCAGGTATTTCGGCACAAGGCCGGTGAGTGCCTTCGGATAGCTCGCGTTGTCGGCCCGGTAGGCTTCGAGGGCTTTTCCTATGAGGGCCATGCGCTCGGACACCTGCCTGGCGCCCGCTCGGTTGGCCGAATCGCCGATGATCGCCGCCAGCACAAACAGCCCCGGCGAACCGACGGTCGAGACCATGTCTATCCGGATGCCCTGTTCGCTCGCGCCCAGTGAGACGAGCACCGGCCCGAGTTTCTCGCTGATCGACGTCAGTTCAGAGACGA
The DNA here is from genome assembly GCA_030614245.1 of Planctomycetota bacterium. Taxonomy (GTDB): domain Bacteria; phylum Planctomycetota; class PUPC01; order JABMSA01; family JAUWKK01; genus JAUWKK01. Next base: position 2,272 of record JAUWKK010000309.1, read on the forward strand.
GCTGCGGCAGCGGCTGGGCCATATCATCCTGCACGCCCGCTATAAGGCCGGGCAGCATCGCCTTCAGATCCGCAAATATCCGGACGCTGCCGGCATCGGGCAGGATCTTGCCGAGACCGGTATACTCCGCACGGGCGGCAAGCGCGTCCTCCTTCACAGCAGCATCAATAGCGGCCTTCACCGTCGTCTGCTGCATCGAGAACAGCAGATAGTCGTCGAGAAACGCAAAGGCCGGCGAAATCTCTTCCCGGTTGGGAATCTTCAGCGTGCGGATCAGGACGTCGTTATACTTGCCTGTGACAGTCTCGACTTTGAGGTTCTCCCAAACGGTATTCGATCGAAGAATCTGGAGGACCGTGGCCTCGAAAGTCGCCTTGTCTGCGAGTTTCGCCCCGATCAGTGATGGGATACTCTTGCTGGTCGGCTTCTCGCCGTTCTTGACTACTTCGCCCCACTTCCGTCCAGCCGCCGCGACGAAAAGCTCTCCTGCGAGGGGAGCTACCAGGCCGTCGCGCGTATTGAAGCCGAGCTGCGCTTCGATGCCGACGGTGATGAACTGGGCGAACCGTTCGAGGGCCTCGGGGCCGTTGGTGTCGCGGATGAGTTTGCGGACCTTCTCCCACACTTTCAAGCCCGACCCGAGATTAAACGCGGCAAAGGCCGTGAAATCCCTCGGCACGAACCGGGCTCCGCCGAACGGAACCTTCAGGTCGTTCGGCAATAGCCCCAGTGCGCCCGTGCGCGGCGAACTGGCCTGCACGAAGACGCGCTCGTGGATGCCCTTCTCGGTGAACTCCAGCCCCCAGCAGGCCGAGCGGAGCGAATCGGCGCCTATTGCAGCCAACTGCTGCCGCAGGCGGTCATTCTTCTCTATTCGCCCGCGATTCGCCTTCATCAGGCCGCGAATGTCGCCCCATGCGATCAGGCCCGTGTCTATCCCCAGTGCCTTCTTCGCCGCCGTGAAATCAGCATTCTTCGATAGCGTCGGCGCGCCGGCTTTCACCTTGCCCAGGAACTTCTGAACGCCCACCTCGGTGCCTATCACAAAATAGGCGCCGATGAACGCGTATGCGGCCGGCGGTTGATCCTTCTTGTGGAACGACGTGAGGGTGAGGCCCTCGTGCTGCTTGATTTCAAACAGAATCCTGGGACTCATCTCGGCCAGCGAGGGCCGCAGGCGTGTGCGAAGGATTTCCTCGAGCCGCGCTCCGCGGTTCGCCACGTGAGCGACGACGACAACAGGCGGCGGAACGCCGGGCACAGGCTCCTCAAGCAGCACCAATGCCATGTGACCGTTGAATATCTCGCCCAGTTCGTTCAGCGGCGAGCCGGTCAAGAGCATCGAACCCGTACGTGCCGCCCCCAGGCCCGCCTGTATCAAACCCTGGACCGTTTCCGACGTGTCGAGCACCTTGCCGGCGGGCGACTTCATCATCGCCTCATACATACCTCTGGCGTCCAACAGCTCGATCAATGCCAGACTATCGGCCGGAATGATGGAATCGAGCGGGTCCACCGGCCGCGCTGCCACAGGAGCCGGAGGAGCTCCGGCGCCCGCTGATG
>JAUWKK010000299.1 GCA_030614245.1 Planctomycetota bacterium
CGAGATCGGAGATACCTCACCCGCCCTGCAGATCAAACTCCTACGTGGCCTCCAGCACAAGCGTATCCGCATGCTGGGCGGAGACAAAGAAGTTCCCGTCGATGTGCGCATCGTTTCGGCGACCAACACCGACCTGGAGGCCGCGGTGCAAGACAAGAGCTTCCGCGAGGACCTCTTCTATCGGCTCAATGCCGTCAATATCACGCTGCCGCCGCTGCGCGAGCGCATCGACGACGTGCCGCTGCTCGCACAGCACTTCCTCGAACAGGCAGCCGAGCGGATGGGGCTCGACGTTCAACTCGAAATGGACAAGCAGGTCGTCGCCAAACTGCTGCGATACAGTTGGCCCGGCAACATCCGCGAACTGGAACACCTGATGGAGGCTGCTGCATTCTCGTGCTGCGTCAACTCGCCGAACCGCTCCGGCAGCCGGCACTTGATCTCGATGGGAGACCTGCCCATGCTCAACGAGCGTGTGGCATCGAATCCCCGCCGCACCCGCCTGACGGACACGCCGTTCTATCCGGCCCGTGAAGAATGGGAGCGCGAATACATCGAGACACTCCTGCGCAGGTGCAACTTCAATTTCTCAGCCGCTTCACGAATGGGCAAGATCAGCCGCAAAAGCCTGCTCATCAAGGCACGCCGATACCACCTTATCAGCTCCGAACCGGCTCCCGAGAAAGAACTCGTCGCTGCCGCGGCAAGCGGTGAGAGAGACCTGGATGAGAGGTGAAAGGCGAACAGGTGACAATCCGAATCTTTCGCCTGTTCCACTGTTCCACTATTCGACTGCTCAATAAGCTCACGGCCTGAAATCCATCTGCGAACTCATACTCTCGAGGTACGCCACGAGCAGCTTGACTGTGTTGTCTATATCCTTCAGCGATACGACCTCGATCGGCGTGTGCATGTATCGATTCGGCACGCTCACCAGGGCCGTGGCAACGCCTGACCTCGATACCTGCATTGCGTTCGCATCGGTGCCGGTGGCTCGAGGGGCAGCCGCCATCTGGTACGGAATGCGCTTCTTCCCGGCGACTTCGACCAGGCCCCGGCCAACGACGGGATTGATGTTCGCACCACGATTGAGGATCGGCCCCTTGCCCAGTTTAACCTCGCCGAGGCGGTTCTTGTCAACCGAAGGATAGTCCGAAGCGAAGCCCACGTCGATAGCTATACCCACCTGCGGATCGATGCCGAAACAGCTCGTGCGCGCACCGCGCAAGCCGATCTCCTCCTGCACGGTAGATACCCCGTAAACGGCAACGGACAGTTTTTTGTTCTGGCGCCTGAGGCCTGAAGCCTGTAGCCTGTTCTTCGTCAGGTTGCGCATTACTTCGGCCACGACGAAGCTGCCTACGCGGTCATCGAAGGCCCGCGCGGCAACTAAGTCGTTGCGCAGGCGAAGGAAGTTCATATTGATGGTGATAGGATCCCCGATGGCGACGGTCTTCTCGCAGTCCTTGCGGTCCTTCGCGCCGATATCGATCCACATTTCGTGCAGTTTCGGGGCCTTGTTGCGTTCTTCCGTTTCTATCAGGTGGATGGGCTTCTTGCCGATCACGCCGGGGACGGCTCCGCGATCGTTGTGGACTATCACCTGATGCCCGGCGGGGATCACCGGGTCCCAGCCGCCGATGGCCGAAAAATATATATAGCCGTCGTCGCTGATGTGCGTGACCATCAGGCCGATCTCATCTGCATGACCTGCAAGCATGACGCGCAATTTCGCCTTCGGATTGATCACACCGATCACGTTGCCATGCACGTCCGTACTCACCTCATCGCAGCTCTTCTCCATGTGCCTGCGGATCAGCTTCTGAACCGGCTGCTCGAACCCTGACGGGCTGGCCGTCTCCACCACCTTCTTGAGGAAGTCAACAGATTTCTTCTCCATCGGATTCTCCCGTCGTAGACAGGTGAAGGGTGGAACAGTTGAACAGTCGAAAGATTCAGATTGTCTACTGTCACCTGCTCTCCTTTCTCCTGATCTCCGTTGTGGGGCAGGCTTTCAGCCCTCCGAAGGCGGGCAGGCTGGAAAGGCTGCACCACACGCAAACAAAATCGAAATGATGCGTGTCATCCTGGGCGAGAGCGAAGAATCTTTAGCCGCAAGAACGCTGAAACGACGAATGATGCTTCGCGAAGAGCTCAGCATGACCCAAGAATGACGGCGAAAAGTCTCGCCCCTTATTCCTGTTCTGTCCCGTTCTCGTCCGGCGATTCAATCCCGACGGCTACTCCCGCAGCATCAGCCGATGCATCCGTCAATCTGTAATCGGGCTGCTCGACGAAGCTCACGCAGTCGATGATCACGTTCATTTGTGCAACGCGGCAGCCGGTCATCGCCTCGACCGATTCCTTCACCTGATCGCGCAGCTCGCGGGCCTTCGTCGGCAAATCGGCGCCGAAACTGACGGAAACCCTGGCGTCAATCAGCAGATCGTTGCCGACGCGCCTCGTTCGGATGCTCCGTGGCACGTATCGGGAACTCAACAGAGACCGCAATCGGCCCCACAGGCTGTCTTCGATGACGTTCACGCCGTCAAGGCTGTCGAGTTCCTTCTTTACAATCCTGGCGATTACGTGCTCACTCACCTCCCGGTTTCCGCCGTCCTGTTCGACGACGACGTAGCGCCGGCGGTGCGGCTTCCCGGAGGCGAGCGGCTCGGGAGCAGCGCCGCCACCGGCCGATTCGGCCTGCTGAGCGTCGGGTTCTGACATTTCCATCACCCTTCAAAATGCCGGATTACTCGGACAGGCGAAGGGTGGAAGTGAGTAAGGTGAAAGGAGAGCAGGCGACAGTTGATGATCTGAATCATTCGACTGTTCAACTGTTCGACTGTTCAACTGCTCTATTCTACTCTCACCAGCTCTCCTTTCACCTTTCATCTTAAAGTGCGCCGCCTGAGGCGCGGTGCCCTGATTATATGGCGCAACCGGTACGATAACCAAAGGTTTTTCCGAATCGCAAGAGCCCTGGGTGCCACGGTCAACCCTCTTAGGTTGCCCGTGCTCCACGTCCAAGCTCTGTTTCACGTGTCTACCCAACGATACAGGCGCAATCAGTGTGAAAGCCTGGCGACGGGACGGTAGAATGGCCAGCGAAAAGGAGGAAGCCGCATTGACGGACGAGTATGCCGGCAAACGCGTGACGATAATGGGCCTGGGGCTCTTCGGCGCCGGCGTGGGCGCGGCACGTTTCTTCTCCGAACGCGCGGCGACGGTTACCGTAACCGACCTGAAAGGCCCCGAAGAGCTTGCCGAATCGATCGAGAAACTTCGCGGCTGCAACGTCACCTATCGCCTCAGGCGGCATCGCAGGTCGGACTTCATCAATGCAGACATCGTCGTACCCAGCCCTGCCGTGCCGAAGGATGCGCCGCTGCTGAAACTTGCACGCGAGCGTGGAGCCATCATCGAACCCGAGATGAACCTCTTCGTCAGCCGATGCCCGGCGAACATCATCGGAGTTACCGGCACGAACGGCAAGACGACCACCTCGGCCCTGATCGCCCGGATACTCGAATCGGCCGGCAGGCGAAACTGGCTGGGCGGCAATATCGGCCGCTCTCTCCTCGCCGACTTGCCCCGGATGCGGCCGGACGACATCGTCGTGCTCGAACTTTCCAGCTTCCAGCTTGAATGGCTGCCTGAAACCGGCCGAAGCCCGCATATCAGCATCGTTACCAACATCGCGCCGGATCATCTCAACCGCCACGGCTCGATGGAGAACTACAAGGCAGCGAAATTGGCCATTCTGTCGAACCAGCGAGTACACGGCGACTGGGCCGTGCTGAACGCCGACTGCCGTCATCTGGACGCATGGCGCCCGAAAGTCAAATCGCGCCTCCTGCCGTTCAGCTCGACACAGCAGCTCGAGAGCGGAGTCTTCTGCCGGAATGGTATGATCACGGCACGCCTGGGCGAAGGCGCCTCCCGGACGGGCAGGGGCGAGCGGGCAATTGCGCCGAAAAGATCAGGAGAAAGGAGAGCAGGTGACAGTAGACAA
>JAUWKK010000097.1 GCA_030614245.1 Planctomycetota bacterium
CTGGATGCCTGTCCACCCATTCTGTCCCAGGGCGTTGCCCTGGGCTATTGTACTTCGCCCCTATGGGGCTATGAGCGCCAACCGCGTCCCGCTCGGCCGCGTGCCCCTTGCCGTGGAGTGGCATCGAGGACGCGGCCGGTCGGGAACGTTCAATATATTCTGCTCTCCGTAGTAGCATCTTGATTCAGGTTCAGGTCAGGTAAATACCTGGCCCCCGGATACGCTACAAATGCTGAATGCCACGATCAATGGGCTTCCGTTGGCCTTGCCATAGGCGGGCAGGCGCTTGCCTGCCTTGGGCAGGCTCGATCCACGTCCAAGCTCTGCTTGAACGTGCCACCCGGCCGTCCCTCCGCAGCCTTCAGCACCACGAAGCGCTTGTTCTCGAACGCCACTCTCAGGTAGCTTGGGGTCTTGACGTGTTCTCTGCGGAGAACGAAGTAGTCGATACCATTATGCCCGGCCATTTCGAGCCGCTGAGCGTCGGTCATCGAGTAGTATCCCTCGCGAATCGCGTTGTAGAGCTTCGCGGATTCGTTGGTGGTATCGCCGTTGCGGACGAACTCGTCAATGTCGACGGAAAGCTCCTGCATGCGCCGCTTGCCCTCTTCGCACGTCTTCGCGTCGAGACTGTACACCCATCCGGCGAGCTGCCATTCTCGCAGCGTTCCGAACGATGGCCGCTGCGACCATGCCCGCCAACTGTATCCTATCGTCGGGTCTGTCATGAACAACGTGCCCTTGGGCGTGTTGTCCCTCGCCCAGAGCTGCGCCTCCATGTAATCCCGGCGCAGGCCGGCCGCGTCAGGCTTGAACCTGTCGAAGCCGTTTTCATACGTCCACACCAGTGCCAGGCATGCGCAAGCCGCGCCGGCCAGAACTTTCGCCAACTGCGCGCTCAGCCGTTTGCGGCAGAACATCCACACGGCCAGGATGACGGCGAAATAACTCCCAGCTATCACGAGCAGCAGCCTGTTGCCGACGCAGACCGTCTGGAGATTGCGCATTGCATTGAACGTGATCGGCGGCTCAGCAGCGCTCGACGGCGGCATCGGAATTTCGCTTGCGTTCCAGGCAATGACGAACGCCACCAGCCCCATAGCGAACGCGGTGACCGCCCAGTTCCTCGCGCCCGCATCTTTTCGGGTGAAGCACGCATACAGAGCCGGCGCCGCGATCAGGAGCGAGAAGACGAGAGGATAGCCGGGCTTCAGCAGGAACGGCGAGACCAGAACGGCCAGAGCGACCGCCTTCCGCCAGAGCGGCCCGGTTTCGATCTCGCGCCACAGCCCCGCGAGAATCCAGGCCAAACCGACGAGACACACCAGGTCATTCGCCCTGTGCAGCGAGAGCATAACGAGAGTGCGGCTCGGCTTGACTGCGGAGATGATGACTCCGGCGATGCACGTGGCCATGAGTGCGGCCAGGCCGCAGCTCACCTTGCGGTCGATCTCGCTCCGAGGCTTCATCCGAGTGCCGTAGTAGAGTAACAGCAGAAGGAACGACAGGAACTGCACGAAACGCTGGCGGTACCAGGTCGTAAACAGGCCCGCTTCAACGGGATAGAGGTGATAGCTGCCTAGCCGGGTCAAACCGAACCATGTCTCGTCAGAGACCTTCTCGGCCGGAAGTCCGCCCGGTGCGAAGATTACGAGCAGCCACAGCAGCGCCGGGACGATGAAGACGACGGCTCCGGCGATGTATCGCCGCTTCAGAGCCAGGCGCGGTGTGACTGCAAACGTGGCCAGGATGAAGATGCCGGCGATCATCCCCTGGGGCGGGTAAGTGACAAATGAGCCTGCGAGCAGCGCCGCAGCGGCCACTGGCCGGCCCTTCAGCACCATCACAATGGCAAACAGGCGCAGTGCACCGGTGACGTAATAATACAGGCACAGCCCGTGCGCGAGCATCGGCCAACTGTAGCGCGCGAGGCCCATGTCACAGGCACTGCTCGCCAGCACCATTATCGTAAAGAGGAAGGCCACAATCGGCGGCGACTCCGGCCGCAGCACCCGGCACAACGCGCAGGCGGCCAGGGCCATAATGGCTATCTCGAAGCCGATGATCAGCGGCGTGAGCGTCTCTGGAGAGATGCCGAGGGCGCTGTACGCCAGCGGATAAACGCGCATGAACGCCGAGTTGCCGAACTCCTCGACGCCGCTGGGGAAGTCCTTCGCGAAGGCCTCCGGCTCGGCGAGCTTGTGCACGTATGTCTGTGGCGTATAGCCGTGCCACGCGAACTCGATATCGAGATTATGCACGTTCGCCCACCACGTGAGGACGACAAAAAGCCCCAGGGCGGCCATTATTATTCGCGAGGCCGCTCCCGTCGTCACTGGTGAGCCGGATGACAAATCCATACGTGTGTCTCCGATACGCAGGGGTCACGCCGGCTGCTGCTTACCGAGACCTGCCGGAGGCGGACAGGCGCGATACTAGCGCTCTCGTGATGCGTTTCACAGCCCCCAGCCGGTGGAAGAGGAAGGTCTTAACGTGATACTCGATCAGGCACGAGGCGAAGTTGTGCTTGAGCCTGAATGACAGGATCGGGCGATAGAGCATCGCCAGGATGTAGATCACATTTCCGACGACGGTGCCCATGGCTTATCGATAATCAGCCACCTTCCCGGCGAGGAGCTGCCCCGCGATCTGCAGCAGCCCGATCATATTGTCCATCTTCTTCGTGTACCAGGGATGGACGATCTTCTTGGCGTCGAAGGAGTCGATAGCCGCCCATTCGCTGAGGCTCTGCGGCAGTCTCAGGCCATAATCCTTGACGGCTTGTTCGGTCATTACGCTGCCGGGCAGCGGCTTCCAGTCGGCTCCTACGCCCAGGTAGCAGCCTGGATGATCCTTGATGAGCTGCACGATCAGCTCCTTCGTCTGGATGATCGATTCGAGCGTCTCGCCGGGCACTCCGCAGAAGAAATTGTAGTGCGGCTTGAGCGAAGGGAACCTGCTTAGCTTCCGGTTCACCCTGATGATCTGGTCGACGGTGATGCCCTTGCCCATTATGTCAAGTATCTCGTCAGAGCCGGATTCGGCTCCGATCGCCAGAAGCTCGACGTTCGCTTCGACCATCAGTTCCAGGAAGTCGTCATCCATCCGGTCCAGTTCGTTGATCCGCGCGCCCCTGAAGTCCAGCTTCAGTTTCTTGTGGTATCCTCGCCGAACGTATTCGCTCAGCAGGTCGCGCATTCTGGCGAGGTCAACGAAAGAATCGTCGTCATATACCTGCAAACGCTGGAAGTCATACTTGTCCAGAAGGTGCTGCACGTGGCCGAGCACGTATTCGACGTCGTGCGCGATCCACTTCTTGCCGCTGATCTTCTCGTAAACGGCCGGCGACATGCAGAAAGTACACTTGTATGGGCATCCCACGGCTGTGAATATCGGCAGGGTAAGCTCGCCGCTCTCCAGGCGGCAGTAATTGTGTGGAGCAGCCTTTCCAGGCTGCTGATTGATTGCATTGGCAGGCTGAAAGCCTGCCCCACTTGTTACGTCAACGAGGTCGTAAGGCAGGTCTCTGTAGTCCAGGATCTCGAAGCACGTCTGCACCGCATTCAGCTTGATGTGGGCCCGTCCGTCGGGCGTGTTCTCCTTGTATCCCAGGCCGAGGATTTTTTGGCGCAAGGCCAGTAAGGAGTTATCAGTAAGCAGTGAAGAATGATGATACTGATCACTGGCCACTGAATACTGATCACTGGATTCGCCCTTGACAAACCCGATCAACTGGCAGAGAGCCTTCGAACCCCAGTCTCGGATTACGTAGTCGATGGACTCGTTCTCGAGCGTCTGCTCGGGAAGTATCGTCGGATGCGGCCCGCCCCACACTATCGGCGTGCCGTATTTCGATTTGATGTATTCGGACACCCTCAGCGACGTCGTGATCGGATTGCCGGTCATCACCGACAGGCCGACAAGCGAACATCCCGCGCTCATGTGCGCGTCTATCTGCTCCCGCCAGTCGAGCGGATGGAGCCGCAGATCCAGGATCTCTATGTTGTAGCCGTGCTTGACCGAATCTGTTGCGGCATAGATCAGGCTCAGGGGGATGTCTCTCAGCAGTTCATCGAAGGAGCCGAGTTGCGGATACACCAGCAGGCAGTCGATGTGGCTCTTTCCCCGGGTGCATTGTGGAGCAGCCTTTCCAGGCTGCTGATTTATTGGCAGGCTGAAAGCCTGCCCCACATTGTTGGGTTGGCCGTGTTCCACGTCCAAGCTTTGCTTGAACGTGCCACCCGATTCGGTGCCATCCGATTCGGTGCCATCCAGTTCGTCCAGCAGCAACCTGATGCCCGCATCGTAAGCAATATCCTCGTTCTCGCGGTACGAGTTTTCCTTTCGCATCTCGAAAGGCTCAGTCCTGATGACCTCTCCGCCGTCGATGCGCTCGACGACGCGATGCAGCGTCGCATGCTGGCTCCAGGCTCCATCGTCTATAGCCCTCGGGATCGCCGCAAGTCCGCCGTACGCCGGGACATCCGCACAATGAACGTTGAGCAGCGGGACGCCGGCATCAATGACGGACCTCTCGATCACCAGGCCCGCCCGGAAGAGATAGACGGCATCGGGGGACTCGTCCCTGAGCACGTCGAGAAGATCGGCGTTCGAGCGAATGGCCGGATAATCGCCCGTGGAGACGTCCGGCCGCGCCAGCGCCGCCAGGGCCATCTTGATGAAATGCCGCAGGGCCAGCCGACGCCGCCGGAGCAGCTTGACAACGCGTCGAAGAGACGTAGACCTGTCAAGGTAGATCGGAACGGTCCAGCCCGCGGACTCCATGCGGCTGATCAGCTTCCGGCCGACCTTGTCATCGCCGACGATCAGAACATGCTTGGACATGAACACTTCCATTGGGAAACAGATTGCCGCCCGGGAATCCCTCGGACGCAGCGGAGTCTATTGGAAACCGCATCATCAAGCAAGGGAGCGTCCGTCATACTCCCTAACCGCCGCTCTCACGCGGTCGACCGCCCTGTCGCTCAGGACGGCCGAGATCGGGAGATTGATGATCCGCTCGCTGGCTTTGCGTGCGACAGGATGCGCGGGCGGGCCGAGGAGCTTCTCGTATGCGGCCATGTGCGGCACGCTGTACTGGATCACGCAGCCGATATCTACGCCGCGCCGCGCCATGAAGGACACGTATTCGCCGCGCCTGATCCCCGCTGCGAGAAGCGCGATAAAATGCGAATACGTCGCTCCTTCCTGAAGCGGCGGCATGGCCAGATGGCTCACGTCCGCCAGCGCCTCGTGATATCTGCGGGCAATCGCGCGGCGGCGAGCTTCGAATTGCCGAAGCCGCCTCAACTGCACGCATCCGACGGCGGCCTCGACTGGCGTCATCAGCCGAAGGAAATCATTCGGCAGCTCGATTGTCTTGTCATTATAATACTTCACCTCGCTGTCCAGCAGCGAAGTGCCGTGCTCGAGCCCCCATGTCAGGCCGTATCCGAGGCTGGAAAACGCCGCCATCGCCGCCAGGCAGTATGCCCGCCGCTCCCACGGCTTGTACCAGGGAGGTCGACGGCAGTGAGCTTCTCTACAGTCGCGGAGTTTGTCTGCGAGTTCCGCATCGCCGGTGGTAATCATTCCCCCGCCGATCGAGGTCATGTACTTCGCGATATTGAAGGCGAAAAGCGCCGCGTCACCGGCCAGGCAAACCCGCCGGCCCTCTATGGCGGCATCGAAAGAGTGGGCGCAATCCTGCAGCACCCAAATCCTGTGGCCATAACGCTTTTCGGCATCCTGCACGATCTCGGCGACACGATCGGTATCCATCGGATAGCCGAAGAGATGCGTCGGGATCACCATGCGCGTCCGCTCGCTGAAAGCATCCGCAAGCAGATCGAAGTCCATATTGAAATCGCGTTCGGTGATATCGACAAAGACCGGGCGATTGCCGCTCTCGACCGTCGCATGTGCAACCACAACGCAGGTGTAGGCGGGGATGATAACCTCGGCGTCTTCGATGCCGAGCGCCTTGAGCATCGCCCACAAGGCCGTGCGGCCGTAGGCGAACGCCACCGCGTGCGCCACGCCGAGTTCATCCGCAAAGGCCCGCTCGAATTGCTCGACACGATCGGCTCTCGAAGGGCGAAGCGCGGCAAAGCACTCCGGCCACCCGAGCGCCGACTTGAACCGTGGAATCACTGCGATTCGTCCTGCCTCTGCCAATATCCCTGGCCTGCCATGTGAATCGCGCTGAACGGCCGCTCAACCTCCACCCGCTCGAGCGAATCCGTCTCGCCCTCGAGCGTATCCTCGATGCTAAGCTTCTCGCCGAAGCGGATCGTGCGCCTGTTCCAGGCCGGGAGCTTCCTGCCACCGGTAATCAGATACGCGACGAGCGCTTTCTTGATCCACTCGCGGATAAACCGTATGCGCATCAGCGTCAGGCAGCACAGGCGGAGCACCCAGAACTGGAACGGCGTGGGAAGCTGTTTGCGCATCGCGGTAAACTGCGCGCGGACGACCACCGTATCGCCGTTCACCTCCACGGCGTTTTCGGGCTGCAAGGCCTGCGTGGAGTATAGCCGGCCGCCCTTGCGCACGACGACACCCGCATCGACAAGAGTCCCGTCATCGTCTGCCGGAAAATGACAGCACACCCCACCCTTGTGCAGCGACACGATCGTGTAGTGCTTCGGCCCGCGATCGACCAGCACACCCGCTTCCTCGAAAACCGTCCGCATCGCCGCCTTTTCCTGCGCGGGGAGCGCGCGTCCATCCGCGCTATCCAAACGATTCGCCGACGCCGCCCAGCAGTAGCTGTTGAACATCGGCACGAGATTCGGTTCGTCCATCACGTCGAGCGTGACAGTCGAGCGTGCGGCAATGGAACGACGCATAAAACCGGCAAGCGCGGCGGCTTCGGGGATCTCCGTCGCCAGCGCCTCGATGCCGCCGGGGAAGAAGAATCGCGTGTTCCGGCATCCGTACAGGCCGCCGAAAGAGCCATCGGGATGCGCGAAGTGCCAGAGGAACCGAAGCGATTTCTGAAGCGGCTCCGCCAGGTTCAGATCGGGCCGCCGGCGATGCAGATCGGCCAAGTAGTGAGTGCAGAGCGTCTGGTAGCCCGGGTCGGCACCGCCGTATTCCGGGAACCAGCCTTCGGCCGATTGGGCGTCGAGAATCCGCGTCAGCAGCTCCCGCCCGCGAGCTTCGCCCGCCTCGCCGGTCAGCTTGTGCCACTTATAGAGCGCCGCCGAGGCCATCGCCAAGTGGTTCGATATGAACGCATGATGCTCGTCGGCATCGTGCAGGAATGCGATCATAGGCCGGACGATCCCGATGCAGCGCGCCCGCTGCTCGTCAGACAGGCGGTCCCCAAGCAGTTCCACGGCCGACAGGAGATCGTAAGCAACGAGCGCGGTGACGCAGAAGGACGACTCGTAAGGGAACGCCTCCTCCAGGCTGCCGTCGCGCCTGCGGAGAGTGTCGGCTCCCTCGAACATCATCTCGATCCTGCGCAATGCGGACGCTTCCGGGAGCCATTCAGGCAGCAAATCGGTGGAGACCAGCCGCGCCAGCCCATTGGCCGCGCCCTGGAACGTGCCGTTGCCGAAGTCGATCAGCTTCCAGCCCCAGCGATAGCGGTCGCCGACGCCGCAGGTCGGGCTTGTCGTGTCCGTGTCGAAGAGCGCGAGCAGCCTCGGCAGGACATCCCAGCACTGCTGAAGATAGGGATCAGCGTTTCTCATAGATGAACTTTATCACAAGGTTCGCGTCGATGCTCGGGATCAAAGCCGGCCAGAACCGGAGGTATCTCTTCGTCATGCGTTCATCCAGTTCGCCCAGGATTGTATCGGCGAAGTTCGGATGCGCCCAGCATATTACCATATCGGGGTCGATATTGGTATTCCTGTGCATCCATCTGCGGGTAGTCAGAAAGCGCCCCCGCCCCCATGCAAGCCCGCCCTCAGCTGGAATCGCACCGACGAGCACGCCGCCGCTCTTCAAGACCCTCAGAAACTCGCCCAGGTAGCTTGAAAGAGGATACAGATGCTCGAGCGAGTAGAACGAGACTATCACGTCGTGTTCCTCGTCGGCGAAGGGCAACTTTCCGCCGTAATCCTCATCGACCAAGTGCGTGGTGACCGGCACCCCGTGTTCCCGCAGGCGTTCGGCGCCTCGATCGAGGCACTCAGGCTCGATATCGACAATCGCATAGGAAGCGGGCTTTCCGCGCCAGTTGGGAATGTGATTGAGGCTGCCCGGGCCGATCTCGAGGACGCGCTTGCCCGTCAGGGCGATGCGCCTCATCACGCGATATCCGGCGTCGTTGACGATCTTGCCGACGCCGCGTTTCTGATTCGCATCGTAGAATGTCAGCATTATCCGCTGCCATTCGCGCCAGGTGGGGTCATCCCTGACGGCGCATAGCCCATGCCGTGCGCGGTCGCCGAAAAGCGGCACTGAAATGGCGGAGGGCAGCCTGTATCCGAGTGTTCGATACTTCACTTCGTCTCTCTTGCTGCTGGCGTGCGGGGCTCGTCCGCCAATTCCCGGCACTACTACGCCCCGTTGGGGCTGGGATTCCAATCGTCAACCTTACCCACGGCGTTGCCGTGGGCTATTCTATTCCGCCCCTAACGGGGCTGCAATCCGCCGCCGGGTGCCACGGTCAACCTTACCCACGGCGTTGCCGTGGGCTATTCTATTCCGCCCCTAACGGGGCTGCAATCCGCCGCCGGGTGCCACGGTCAACCTTAC
>JAUWKK010000320.1 GCA_030614245.1 Planctomycetota bacterium
CGGAGACGCATGGAGCACCGGGGCTGGCCGGCTGATGAGCTTCGCAATCGCGAGGCACGACAGCAGCCTCTCATCGAAAAAAGAAAGCTGTCTCAATATGTGATTGAGAACGGAAATTCCCTCTCGGCAACACAAAAACAGGTGGTTGAATTCTGGAATGAAAACATCAAGCGCAACGGTAAACAAGAAGAGAAATAACAGGAAACCGTCCAAGTCGAGGTCATCGAGGTCACCGAAGTCATCCAAGAAGGTCGTCGTCGTCGATGAGGTGGAGGTCGAAGCCCGTGCCCAGGCCAAAGCCGCAGCCGTGGCCGCCGCTGCCGAGAAGGCTCAGCCGGACGAGCCGATCGATAACGATGATGATATCCAGGCCAGGTACGAGGCCGTAAAGCAGGGCGAACTGCATCTGACCGAACTCAAACGAATGACCATAGCCGAACTCCATGCCATTGCGACGGAACTGGATATCCAGAACACGTCCGGCCTCAAGAAACAGGAGCTGATCTTCAAGATTCTCGAGGGCCGTGTCAAGCAGAACGGCCTGCTCTTCGGTGAAGGCGTGCTCGAAGTGCTGCCCGATGGATTCGGATTCCTCAGGTCGCCCGACTACAACTACCTGCCGTGTCCGGACGACATATACGTCTCGCCGTCGCAGGTGCGGCGCTTTGGCCTGCATACCGGCGCGATCATATCGGGCCAGATCCGTCCGCCCAAGGACAACGAACGGTACTTCGCACTATTGCGCGTCGAAGCCGTCAACTACGAATCGCCCGACGAACTCGCCAGCAAGACGGTCTTCGATGACCTGACTCCCCTGCATCCTGACAAGAGATTCTTCCTCGAGATCGGTCCCGAGGAAATAGCGATGAGAATGATCGACCTGCTCTGCCCCATAGGAAAGGGACAGCGCGGACTCATCATATCGCCGCCGAAGGCCGGCAAGACAATCCTCCTCCAGAAGATCGCCAACAGCATCGCCACGAATCACCCCGATGCTATCCTCATCGTCCTGCTCATCGACGCACGGCCCGAAGAAGTCCCCGATATGGAACGAAGCGTCAGGGGCGAGGTCATCAGCTCCACGTTTGACGAACCGTCGGCCCGACACGTACAGGTCGCCGCAATGGTCAGCGAGAAGGCACGCAGGCTCGTCGAATACGGCAAAGACGTCGTCATACTGCTCGACTCCATCACGCGACTGGGCAGGGCATACAACAACGAAGTGCCGCACAGCGGCAAGATACTCTCCGGCGGCGTTGACTCGACCGCCCTGCAGCGGCCCAAGAGGTTCTTCGGCGCTGCTCGCAATATCGAAGAAGGCGGCAGCCTGACCATCCTCGCCACCGGCCTGATCGAAACCGGCAGCCGGATGGACGAAGTCATCTTCGAAGAATTCAAAGGCACCGGCAACATGGAGCTCGTCCTGTCACGGCAGCTTGCCGAACGCCGCATGTGGCCCGCCATCGACGTCGCCCGATCAGGCACCAGAAAAGAGGAACTCCTCCTGCACCCCGACGAACTGGAACGCGTCTGGATGCTCCGAAAGGTGCTGTCCGACATGAACAGCCCGGTCGACGCGCTCAAGGTGCTCATGGACAAGCTCAAGCGCACCAAGACAAACGCCGAGTTCCTGATGAGCCTGAACAAGATCTGACGCGGGCCGTGGCTGGACGGGCCCGGCATAATGAGAAAAGTGAAGACATCCCCAGCCCGGCGTGCCGATCCCCCGCGCGGCTCGTACGCCTGATCTGTATCCCGTATCCACCTTGATTGTGCCGCCACCGAGTGATATAGTCATGCCTGTCTGGCCGTTTATGAGTGAGGCAGGGAGCTACACGACAAGCCATGGCGGACGACAGGAAATTCGGTGAACTCGAGAGGCTGCGGCGGCTGCACAGCGGCCTCAAGTGGCTCTTCGGCCTGTCTGGGCTGGGCACCGTCTTCCTGCTCGCCGCCGGCGCCACATACCTTATCCAGCGTTATTCAGACGGTGTCAGCCCGCTCGTACCGGCCATTGTCGTCGTCGCAGGCGTCATCATCGTCCTGCATCTCATACAGGCGGTCCTGCTGCAACGCATCACCGGCGAGGTAGACAATAAGGTCTCACTCCTGGTGCGCTACGACGACCTCACGAGCGTATACAACTATCGCTACCTCGAACAGCGTCTCGACCAGGAAATCGCCCGCAGCGACCGAAGCGCGCACGAGGTCAGTGTGATCTACATGGACTCGGACAACTTCAAGGATGTCAACGACCGCTACGATCACCAGGTGGGCAACCAGGTGCTGCGGCAGTTGGCCGAACTGCTCCGCGATGCGGTCAGAAGCAACGACCTCGTCGGCCGTCTCGGCGGCGACGAATTCCTCGCGATCCTGCCCGAAACCGGCTCCGTCGAGGCCGAAATTGTCGCCGCGCGTATCCTCGAACGCCTTCGCAATACGCGCTTCATCACATCGTCCGGGGCCAAGATCGACTTCCTCACGCTCAGCCTCGGCATATGCTCTTACCCCAACGTCGCTCGCACGCGCGAGGAGCTGATCAACCTCGCCGACCGTGCCATGTATAAAGCCAAGCACCGGGGCGGAGACTGCGTTGTCATCGCCTCGCCGCAACAGCGTGAGATTCCCACCGCAGAAGGCGGCGCCTGAAGCGGCACGCCGATCTCCACCTGATTTCAGACAATGCCAAAAGTTGACTTCCGGCGGGAAATGGCTATAATCATAGCACGTTCAACGGCCCTATCGTCCAGCGGTTAGGACACTGGATTTTCGATCCAGCAACCGGGGTTCGACTCCCCGTAGGGTCATTATGCGATAAGCGCAGTGGTGCGTAGGACTTTGATGTTCCCCGGATGTAGTGTCCCTTCCAGCTTGTTTTCTGCTTGCGCAACTGCTGTCTTCGTCTGATGGGAGGATTTCAGTCGTTGTCGCTCATTCCTTCGCCCCATGCTGGCGGAGCAGCTCGGCTACGTCTTTGTGCTTCAGTAGGACAGCAACGCCTAGCGGCGTATTGCCTGAGTTGTCCTTTGCGTTCACATCTGCGCCCTTAGCAATCAACAGCTCGGCAACTTCCGTGTGGCCATTCTCAGCCGCCCAGTGCAGCGGTGTGCCGCCGCGCTCGTCCTCAGCGTTCACATCGGCGCCGCTCGCGATCAGCACTTCCGCGATGTCCGCGCTGTCCGCTTCGTCCAGCGGTGTCATCCCTATGTTGTCCTTTGCGTTCACATCTGCACCATTAGCGATAAGTAATTCCACCACGTCGGTGTGGCCCATTGCAGCCGGCCAGTGCAGCGGTGTGGCCCCGGATTCGTCTTTTGCGTCTATTTCGGCTCCGCTGTCGATAAGCAGTTTCACAACTTCCGTGTGGCCATTCTCAGCCGCATAGTGCAGCGGCGGTACGCTGTTCTCGTCTTTGGCATTAACATCTTTGCCTTCTGCGATCAGCCGTTTGACCTTTTCATATTCTCCCTTTTCAGCGGCCTCATGCAGCGGCCTCATGTCATGTTTGTCATTCTCTTTCATGTGTGCGCTCCTTTCTCTGATCAAGATGCTACCACTCGTTCATTATCTAAGTCAAGATGATTCTCCTCTTCACAGAGTGAGCCCACAGCAACCTTGCTCTTCAG
>JAUWKK010000412.1 GCA_030614245.1 Planctomycetota bacterium
CGTATCGCAGTTGCAGGTTCGCGTCGGGGTCGCCGCCGGCGCGGGCTGCGGAGATGATGTTCTTTGACAGCGTCGAGAAGAGCCGTCCGCGCTTGTCGTCTACCAGGGCCTTCTTCCGCTTGATACCTGCCCAGTGAGAATGACCTGACATGTTGTTACTCCTTCAAGCTCTGTCCCGCCGCTTTCGCACGCTCACACGCTGACCCGGTCCGCCGGCATCGTCCCGCCTGCAACGCTGCCCCTTCGGGTCTATTCAGTATTCTTCTTCGGCAGCGGCGGAGGGTTCTCGATTTTTTTCCTTATCTCCCTGGCGAGTTTCTCCGACGGGTCCTGTTCGAGGGCGCTGCGCCACTTGTTTCTTGCTTCCTCTGTGCGTCCGAGGGCGTCGAGCACATCGCCGAGGTGGTCGGTAATGACCGCATCGGGCAGCAGTTCGGCTGCGCGCTCGAGCCAGTTCGCCGCGTCTTCGTATTTGCCCTGCTTGTAATATGCCCAGCCGAGGCTGTCGAGATAAGCCGCGCTGTCGGGCTCGGCCTTGAGAGCCTTCTTGATGAGCTTGACCGCTTCGTCCAGATTCTCGCCTTTCTCGGCATAATAGTAGCCGAGGTGATTGTTCACCATGGGGCTGTCGGGCCTGTTTAGATACTCGCTTTTGAGGAGCCGCTCGCATTCTTCGTCGTTGCCCATATCATCATAGATGCCGGCCAGGAGGAGTCGGCGTCCGAGCAGTTCATCACCGTCAACGGTGAGTGCTATGGCCTGCTTCGCGGAAGTTACGGCCTGCTCGTATCGTCCGGCGCGGTCGAGAAAGCCCGCCAGCGAGTAGTGGGCCTCGCCATTAGCGGGGTCATCCTTGATGATCTCGCGCAGGATCGCTTCGGCCCGGCCGTCTTCTCCGACACGTTCGAGCAGGCGCGATTTGGCGAGCCTGCACCTGATGCGGTCTTCCTCGTGAATGTTCTTCAGGCCGTCGTCGATTACGGTTATTGCCTGATCGTGCTTGCCCTGGTCGCAGAGCAGCCAGGCGAGGCGGACATAGCCGGCAATCTCTGCGGGATCCAGCTCGATGGCCTCGCGGAACTGCGCGGCGGCATCGTCATAGCGCTTGAGCAGGCGATACAACTGGGCCAACGTGTGCCGCGCGCGCAGCTTCATCGCGGGATCGTCGTCCAGCAGAGGGACGACCGCCTCGACATGCTCTGCCGCCGCGGCGTACTGCTTATCCCTCTGCAGGAGCGAAGCGATCAGGAACCGTCCCTCGACGCATTCGGGCTTGATGGCGATGGCTTTGTTGAGCTCCTCGATGGCCTGCGGGCGTTTCTTCTCCCTTTCCAGCATGGAAGCCAGTGCTATACGGAACGGAACGCCGCCATCCCCCGGAGCGAGCTTGATGGCCTTGTTGAAGGCCTTGTGAGCTTCGTCGAAGTTCTTCGTGCGAGCGAACAGCAGACCGAGGAGGGAATGATAGCGCGCCTCGCCGGCGCGAAGCTCGATGGCCCGGCGCACGTGGTCGATCGCATCCACCGGCTGGCCGGCGAACATCAACAGCCCGGCAAGGCTGTAATGCAGGCCGGGCGCTTCAGCCGGCGCGGCCTTCTCGACGGCTTTTCTGAACAGGTCGACGGCCAGTTGCAGTTCCTTCCCGCCGCCCAGCAGGTCGGAGATGCGCTCGAAATCCTTTCGGGATGCCAGGGTACCGAGTGCGTCGCTGATGATTGTGCGCGCGCGGGCGCGGTATGGATCGGCAAGGTTCGTCTTGCCGGCCTTCTGCATGGCCGCTATGACGGCGAAACAGATTCTCAGCCGGTTCCGGCTGAGGACCGCGAGTTCCAGGCATTTTTCGTAGCTCTTGACGGCGCCATCGAACTGTCCGGCCCGCACCTGATGCCCGGCGAGCTGCAGCCACATGCGGAGCGAGTCGGGATGCAGCCCGGCGAGCGCTTCGAGCGCCTTCACGGCTCCCTCTCGATCGCCCTTGGTGGTGCAAAGCTTGGCCAAGCGCAGTAGCAATGGCACGGAATCCGGCTCGATCTCGAGCAGCCGGTTGGTGTAATCGATTGCCCTATCGAGGTGGCCGGTTACCTCGCAGGCGCGGCTGAGGCCGCCGAGCAGGCGTTTCTTCTGTTCGTCGCTGGCGTGGGGCAGTGCAGCTTCCCACTGGGCGAGGCCCTCCTCCTGCTGCATGTTCTTGATGAGCATCGGGCCCAGGGCCATTCGCGCCGGCACCGACGTCGGATCGAGTTCAACGGCCTTCTTGATGACGCCGATGGCCTCGTCGGACTTCCCCAGCCGGGCCAGGACGATCCCGAGCTTCACGCGGGGCAAGACGGCCTCGGGGTCCAGTTCGATGACCTTGCGGAACGACTTCGCGGCGCCCTGCCAATCGCCGGAGTTGCTCTGCGATGTACCGGCGGCGAAGACTGCGTATGCGGCGGGTTTGATCTTGCGAGGGGGGGGATTTGGGGGGCAGGTATCGGGCAGCGCGGCCAGGCACGACACAGCCGCCACGCAGGCCAGAAGAATCGGAAGATTATGGGTCAACCGTTCCGCCATCACCATCTCCGCCTAACA
>JAUWKK010000069.1 GCA_030614245.1 Planctomycetota bacterium
ACGACCCGGGCGGCCCGGGCCGGCGCGGGCGCGAACTCCAGAAACTCTACGCCGGCCTCGATGAAGATCCTGAAGCCGATATGAGACTGAAACCGGCCGTCCTGAAGCCGCTCACCGACGCAGAGAAAAGCGCCATCGAGCAGGCGGACAAAAAGCCCGAGATAACCCAACCCGAGTGCGCCGGCTGGCCGTTCGATGCCGCCATCGCGAAGAAACGCCAGGCTGCGGCAGGCCGCGCCACGACGCGAACATTCGACCTCGGAGGCGTAACGATGGAGCTCGTCCTGATCCCCACCGGCGAGTTCCCGATGGGCGATTCGGACGAGCTTCCCGTGACGCGAGTCAAGATTGAGAAGCCGTTCTGGATTGGCAAGTTCGAGGTTACCAACGAACAGTTCAAGCTCTTCGCGCCCGAACACGACAGCCACGTCGAGGTGAAGCTCAACTACCAGTTCGGCGTCCACGGTTATCCGCTCGATCGGCCCCGGCAGCCGGTCGTACGCGTCTCGTGGCGGCAGGCGATGGGCTTCTGCCGCTGGCTCTCGCAGAAGACCGGCCGAACTTTCACACTGCCCACGGAAGCCCAATGGGAGTACGCCTGCCGAGCCGGTACGGACACCCCATTCTATTACGGCGGAGTCGATACCGACTTCGCCAAGTTCGCCAACCTCGGCGATGCGAAACTCCGCGAGCTCGTCAGCAACCCCTACACGCTCAACAGCGTGCTGAGAAATGCCACGGTATTCGACGATTGGGTCCCGAAGGAGACCCGCTTCAACGACGGCTGCCTGGTGACGGTGGATGTCGGCGGTAAGCAGCCGAACGCCTGGGGCCTTCACGATATGCACGGCAACGCAGCCGAATGGACTCGCTCGGCCGACAAGCCGTATCCGTACCGCGACGATGACGGCCGAAACGCATTCGCCTATACCGGCAGCAGGATCGTCCGAGGCGGCTCCTGGCGCGACCGGCCGAGATACTGCCGCAGCGGCTCGCGCCTGAGCTACAGGTGGTATCAGCCGGTGTTCAACGTCGGCTTCCGCGTTATCTGCGGCGAGGACTCCGCGAAAACGACGGTTTCGGCGGAGTGACCCCGTTGCCGGCCATCACTCACCGCGAGAACCTGCTGCGAACCCTCGACCAAAGTAAGGATATCGCGGAACTGGCTGGAGAATTCGGCGACGATCTGTTATACTGGGAGGCGTTGGGCATGCAGACGACGATGCCCTTCGGCAGGCCTGCGTGAAAGACGCCGTCCGGCAGATAATCGCTGCCGCAGGCCCTTGCGGCGGCGTTGTCATCGCGCCAACACACGTGCTCGAGCCGGATGTCCCGTGGGACAACATCATTGCATTGTTACAGATAATGGGCGAGTTCGGCCACCCGATGCCCGCCTGAAGAAGAAGTTATCAGTAAGCAGCGAAGAATGACGTAACTGACCGCTCGCTACTGAATACTGATTACTGATTACTGATTACTGGATACTGGATACTGAATAGTGAGTTCATCCCGTGCTGATTTCCTTCAAATGCCCCGCGTGCAACAACCGGATGTATGAAGATCAGTCCGCAACGGGCAAGCTGCGCCAGTGCCCCCGCTGCCGGCACTGCGTGCAGGTGCCTATGGTGAAACCCGAGCGGCGCTTCAGCTTGCGCTGGCTGATTGCCATTCTTCTCCTGTGCGTGATCGCCGGCGCGAGCTACTGGATTTACTACTATCTCGAGACACATTCCTGAAGAGCGGTGGCCGTGTTCGGCCCACGTCCAAGCCTTGCTTGAACGTGGCACCCTTGCCTATTTCGGGTTGGCCACACGGCCAATGAAGAGAATGCTGCCGCTCCGGTTGTCCCTGAGCAGGAAGACGAACGGATGATCGGCCCGGAAGACCGGCACAGGCAGTGGGATGCTTAGGCGCGCTATCACAACGGCCGTGGCGGCGGCTGCCTCGGTGCCCTCCTCGTTCACGTCACAAACGCCTTGTGTATGACGGCGGAGATGAACAAGTCCTTTCTCCCATTCATCCCCGAGAAGTCGGCCCTTCCGCTGAACGCCTGGGGCATGCCCATCGCCACCAAGACCTTCTTCAGCTCGAACTTGCACGTCATCGTGAACTTCGGCAGAAAGACCGAGACCTTCCTCGGGCGAAGGCGGCCCGTCCATTCCTTCAGCTTCCCGACGGTCAGTGCCTTCTCGAGCTCCGCAAGCCCGTCTACAGCCTTCGGCAGCAGCACCAGCATTGTGAGATCATCACCCGCGTCCGACATCTCAAGTACTTGCAGATCGGGCAGTTGTGCGAACTTGAATCTCGCCTCGATGTGCATCATCGGAACGCTGATCTTCTCGTCGGGCTTCACGGCGAACGGCGCCTCGCGCGTCTTCTTCTCGTCAAACTGCGTCTTCCAGTTGCCCTTGAAATAGATGGCGTTGGTGAGGACGAGGCAGGTCAACCGGTTGAGTACGCCTTTGGCAATCAGATCCTTGATCTTCTCCTGTGTTTGCTCTTCTACCCACTGATTGATGGCCAAGCGCGCCTGCTCGGTGTTGCCGACGAAATCGACCTGTTCCAGCCCGGCTCCGTAGTTTTCACGGGTGGCGTCGAGGAACGGCTTGAGGAATCGATACCCTTTCTGCCCCCAGAGGCGGTTGGCGACGCTGAGTTGATACGGCCGCTCCGTTTTCGGGTCGCTCAATTGCGAGATCAGAGCTGCAAAACTGCTGTGGAGCCGCTTCTGCGGGAGCGTGAAATGCAGAACCCTTGCCATTTCAGCTTCAGTCCCGCCTCTGGCGCCCGCGTAGGTCATCGCGAGAGCCGTCGAGATGCTGTACGGGGAGAGCAGCAGGTTACCATCTTCCTCCTTCGCCAGCCTGGCGTAAAGGTCGGTGGCGAACCAGTTGTTGCCGCCGACCACCGCGTTCAAGTCAGGCGCTTTCGCCTTCGGCGGTCCCTCAGCCCCGGCTGCAATAGCGACGGCAGCCACGAACGTAACGACTAAGCAAAACACAATCTTGTCTTTCATTTCAGGTTCCTCCACAGAAAGGAGCACTACAAGGGCACAATGAACTCTATCCCGTTAGACGCTCGACGGGGCGTCGGGTTCCGGCAAAAGCGGGGGATATTCGCGAATTTCTCTCGGATTCGGCGCAATGCTGGCCGTAATGCGCAGGCTGCTATGCGGGCTACGCTGCCATGCGTCCTGTCCTCGCGCATGCGGGCGGGCTGATGCCACGGCCCGAACATGTCACATTGTGTCACGCTACCGCCCTGAATGAGGCTGCCGGGCCGATTCGGCGCACTTTGAGGCGCAAAATCAACCAATTCCGGCCTTTGTATTGCTTTCGTCGGCCAAATCTGGTAGAATAACCTGTGGTGAGGGCATCCAGCAACGAAAGGGGACGATCCGTGGCTCAACGCAGAGGGCTGGCGATCAGGGTGGATTTCAACAACGCCCTGTCTATGAAGGTCGGAAATCATGGCATCGCACCAAAGGTCGTTAATAAATGGCAGAAACGTATCGACGAAATCCACGCCGAGCTGCAGTGGGAGTTCAACCGGGGCGGCCTGGCGTTCCGCTGGCTGCCCTACCAGAAGCCAACGGTCACGAAGGTCCGCGATGTGGCGAAGAAGCTTCGCGGCAAGGTAGATAACTTCGTCGTGCTCGGCATCGGCGGCTCGGCACTGGGCAACATCGCACTGCAATCAGCTCTCAAGCCCCGTTTCTATAACGAGTTACCAAAATCCGAGCGGGACAGCAATCCACGCATATATATCGAAGATAACATCGATCCCGAATGTTTCGGAGCGTTGCTGGACCACATCGACATCAAGAAGACCGCTTTCAACGTCATCAGCAAGTCGGGCGAGACCGCCGAAACGATGGCTCAGTTCCTCGTCGTCCGCCAGATGCTCAAAGATGCACTCAACGAGAAGTTCATCAAGAACGTGGTGATCACTACGGATCCGGAGTCCGGTTACCTCCGCGAGATCATAGCGGAAGACGGGTACAAGAATGTGCTGGAGATCCCGCCTGGTGTGGGCGGTCGCTTTTCGGTACTATCGCCCGTCGGGCTGCTGTCGGCCGAGATGGCCGGGATCGACATAAGCCGCCTGCTCGCAGGAGCACAGGCTATGGACAAGCGCTGCAAGAAGTCCAACGTGTGGGATAACCCGGCGTACCTGAGCGCACTCGTGCATTACCTGGCCGACACCCAAAACGGCAAGACAATCAGCGTTATGTGGCCGTATTCGGACGCACTGGCGCGCTTGGCGGACTGGTATGTGCAGCTCTGGGCCGAAAGCCTCGGCAAGTTCACCGATCCCGAGAACAAGAAGGGCGCGGTCGGACAGACCCCTCTCAAGGCCGTTGGGGCAACCGATCAGCACTCGATGCTGCAACTGTTCATGGAAGGCCCGAACGACAAGATATTCACGTTCATCGCTGCCGGCCGTTATCGCCACAGGGTCATGATCCCCAAGGCGTTCCACAGCCTGCTCGGCGCGGGCTATCTCGGCGGCAAGACGCTTAACGACCTCATCCAAGCCGAGCGCCGCGGCGTCACACTCGCACTCACCGAAGCACAGCGGCCCAGCATCACCGTCACCCTGCCCGTAATCAACGAGCACACCGTAGGGCAGTTGCTCCTGTTGCTCCAGGTCCAGACCGCCGTAGCCGGACAGCTCTACGGCATCAACGCCTTCGATCAGCCCGGCGTGCAGGCGGGCAAGGACCTGACGTACGCCCAGATGGGCCGCCGCGATAAGGCATCCCTCAAGGCCGAAGTTGCCCGCAAGCTCCACTCCGATCGGCAGTATATCCTGTAACCGCCGGATCGCTCATCAGAATAACACAGAAGCAGCCTATAGGGCTAGCTGCTGCGCTGTGAAACTCGATTCAGCCCCGCCACGATGGCGCGGACGGCCGCCTGGTCGATGTTCGTGTCGGAGCCGACACCGTAGGCAATGCTGCCATCTTCGAGCTTCAATGGGACATAGGCGACCGCTCGGGCGTCGGCGCCGCTGCCGATGGCCTGCTCGTGGTAGTCCTCGACTGTGAATGCGATGTTGCAGAGCCGACGCAGGGCGTGGACGAACGCCGAGATCGGCCCGTTGCCATCGGCGCGGACGGTCTTTTCTTCGCCCGCCACACGGAGGCGCGTCTCGCCGTGGACCAGCGTCGGGTCGTCGTCGTCAGGACGCGGCCAGTAGCCGACCAGTTCGTAGGGCCCGGCTGGGGACATGAACTCCCCATTGAAGATATTGAAGACTTCCTCGCTGGAGATTTCGCGGCCGACTTCGTCGGAGTAACGCTGCACGGCGGCTCCGATCTCCGTCTGCATCGGCTTGGGCAGTTCCAGCCCATAATCCTGTTCGAGCACCCAGGCCACTCCCCCCTTACCCGATTGCGAGTTGATGCGGATTAGCCGTTCATACTTGCGGCCGAGGTCAGTCGGGTCAACGTGCAGATACGGCAGCTTCCAGACCGTTCCAACTCCGCGGCCCTCTTCAAGGTTGCGCATCCCCTTGCGGATGGCGTCCTGGTGCGAACCTGAGAATGCCGTGAAGACGTATTCGCCCGAGTATGGCTGGCGGCAGTTGATCGGCAGCCCGGTCAGTCTTTCAATCGTCTCGGCGATTTCGTTCAGGTTCGAGAAGTCCAGCCCGATGTCGACGCCGCGCGAAAAGAGATTGTTGGCGAGCGTAACGAGGTCGACGTTGCCGGTCCGCTCGCCGTGTCCGAAGAGTGTGCCCTCGACACGATCAGCCCCGGCGAGTATCGAGAGCTCCGTCGCGGCGACGGCCATTCCCTGGTCGTTGTGCGAATGGAGTGAGATGAGAACCTTATCGCGCTCGCGGAAGTTGCGGCAGAACCACTCGATCATGTCGGCGTAGTGGTTCGGCGGGCGGCGTTCGACCGTCGGGGCAGATTAAGGATGAGCGGCTTCTCGACCGTCGCCTTGCCCCAAGCCTCGAAGACCGCATGGCAGATATCTACGGCAAAATTGAGGTCGGTATCGGTGCACTCCTCGGGCGAGAATTCGAGCCGGATGTCGCTGCCGCGCATCGCGTCTGCGAGTTCCCGCACCTGCCGGATTGACTTCACCGCCATTTCGAGCGTCTTCGCGCGAGACAGGCCGAACACCTGCTCCATGTGAAGGTCAGATGTTGCGCAATATGCGTGCAGGATGCCTCGTTTCAGCCCTTGCAGGGCCTCGAACGTGCGGTCGATCAGGTGCGCACGGCACTGAGTGAGCCCCATTACAAACACATCGTCGGGGATCAGGTTATCTTCGATGAGCTTGCGCGCGAAGTCGAAATCGTCCTGGCTGCCTGACGGGAAGGCGATCTCGATGTGCTTCAGGCCGATCTTGCAGAGGATGCGGAAGTATTCGAGCTTCTGAGCCGGCGTCATGGGATTGGGCAGGGCCTGATTCCCGTCGCGCAGGTCGACCGAGCACCAGATGGGGCTCTTGGTGATGGTCTTCGAGGGCCATTGGCGGTCAGGCAGATCGATCATCGGCGGCGCCGTGTACTTCGGCACGTCGGTTCGGGCGGGCACTTTACGTTCCTTTCGCAAGAATTGCAGCTTTTGCACGGCTATTATAGTCGGCTCTTCCCGTGCAAACAACACGTATCGGCGGAAAACGCGGCCAATAAAAAAACCCGCCTCGGTCGTCCGGGGCGGGTCGTGATCGGTTCGGGTTCTCGCGACTCTATCCAGACGGCCGGGCATCCAGGCCCCGCAACAGGGCCAGGCTGCTAAGTCGAATGGCCGGCAGAGGCGCTTGGACATACATAAACTCTAACTCCATGCCCGAGGCAGGCGGGTCGGCGATTTGTCCCGTCCACTTATATAGTATCGGCAGAATTGAAGAAGTCAAGCACTATTTTTTTACCGTCGCGCCGAGCGGAGCATCCTTATGAACATGTGGTGCAGCCTTTCCAGGCTGCAAATACATGAGTTGGCAGGCTAAAAGCCTGCCCCACGTCATGGTTCTTCATTTCGATCTGCGCGAACCTCGCCCAGAAGCTCGGTAAACCCGCTATTCGGACTTCGTATTCTATTGAAACACAAAACCCCAAACAAGTCCACGGCCGTGTCACGTCACGCATACTGGGCTTTGGTCGAGTCGCTGCTCCCTCAGTGCTTGACGCAGGAATGGAACCACAGATTAACGCAGATTAACGCAGATAAGGTGGTCTGGCTGTAGAGATCGGCCGTCTTCTCATTATCTGTGTTCATCCGTGTTCATCTGCGGTTTTAATCCTCGCTGATTCGTGCGGAAGATTTCTCTTGACAGCGCGTGCGCAGTGGCGTATATTTGTGCTATAGCAGTCGGTGTGCTCCGAAACGGATGGAGTTTTCTTGGAGGAAGGAACGATGAAGGTAGGAAAGAGTCTGTTCACGGCGATGGCGTCTCGATGGCGGCCAGCGGCCAGTCGCTCGCCGTGAAGCGTGACGGCACTGACGAAAGATCAACGCGTACGATGGACAATGGAAAGCCGGCGAGTGCCCACAATATAAGTGATGATACGGTTTGCTCGGCAGTGTGCCGGGCAGTTGGCAAATGAGCCAAAAAAGACTTTAACAAGATCGAAAGGAAAGGAAACAAGTCATGAGAAAATTGACGGCATTACTTGCTGTTGGTCTGATCTGTGTGTTCAGCAGCAGCGCTCTCGCTATGGAAGCGGAGATAGAAATCAGTGACTATCCTAACGCCATAGATGGCACCGGCTCAGTGGTTCTATATGATGGAATGCTGCTGAACTTTACCGTTAGTCTGAAGGATACGATCCCAAGCCTCGTCGCCATCGAGTTGAAAGGATTCATGCACGAGGTCGGTAATGAGGAATGGACTACGAACTATAAGAGCGCTGGTGTCGAATTCACCTTAGGCAGCGACCGGAATAAGCTCCTGCCCATTAACACGCCGGACATCGTCTTCGATAGTTTTACACTCCACGATGACCTCTACGCTCTCGTCGACCAGTGGAATATCGATAATCCTCCGCCTGAAGGCGTCGACCCCGTCACAATCCAACCCGCGATGGGGCGAGAACGGGACAATTATCAGGTATGGGATATAATGCCCGGTGGAAGCCACGCCGCGGCCATTCCCTCTGCGGACGTCAGCGGCAACATTGCAACGTTCACGTACGAAGTGGTGGACGCCAATGCGGTTCTGGGCAAGACTTATGCGTTCTTCCTGGATGAGAGCTGGTCGACCGCCGGCACAAGCTTGTGGGTTAGCCAGAGCAATTTCTCTTCCGGCACTGCTTGGGATTTCACGAACAGTCTGACGACGAACGCCTTCGACATGTTCGTGCTGGATCCGTTGACCTTCGACGACGGACTGATCACATTCGCCCCCGTGCTCGTCCCCGCGCTCGTCACCGTCGCGGCGGAGCCGCCAGGCTCGGGCCTGGAAGTCATTGTCGACGGTGATACGTATTCGGCTCCGCACACGTTCACGTGGTACGCCGGGTCGACACACACTATAGAGGCAGTCAGCCCCCAGCCCGTGAATGCGGTAGGCACGAAGTATGTGTTCAATTCCTGGTCCGACGGAGGTCAGCAAAGCCACGAGATCATGCCGGAAGCCGATATCACCGTGACGGCCAGCTTCGACACCTGGCATCAATTGACGGTCTCGGTCGATCCGCCCGAAGCCGAAGTCGCCGGCTGCTCGGTTGACGTTGATCCACAAGGCGAGGGCGATGCGTGGTATCCGGAAGGCACCGACGTGCAACTCACGGCTGTTCCGGCACCGGGGTGGCACTTCGTTCAATGGAGCGATGGCGACGCGAACCCCACGAGGAGCATCACCATGGACAGCCCGGCGAGTTACACGGCAGAGGTGTTAAGGTACGATCTGCGTGCCGACCTCCTTATCAAGGCGGACACCGAGAGGAACGCAGCTTACGCTGAGGATGCTGTATACTACCCCGAACCAGCGGGCGATCAGATCAAGGCGCAGCCGGTGAGAGACGGCGGCGCAGCCATCTATCAGATCAAGGTCCAGAATGACAGCCTTATCGAATGGTCGTTCCTCGTACGGGGCGGCAAAGGCAGCGATGCCGGATGGTCAGTGGGCTATTTGGTCGGTCCGAGGAACATTACGCCGGAAATCACAGGCCCGGACGGCTACGAGACCGGCTTCCTCGCTCCGGGCGAATGCAAGGTCATCACATTGGTGATGACACCAACGAGGTATGCCATTGTCGGCGAGAGCGAGAGCGAGAGCGCGACGGTCGAGGTCTTCGAGGACAGCACAGACCCAACCGTGCGGGATTCCGTGCAAGCAGTCGCTGAGAAGCTGATGCCACTGGATGGGGACGTGAACGGCGACAACTGCGTGAACGTCGCGGACCTCATGGCCGTCCGTGCCAATCTCGGCCGGGGGAGCGGGTGCCCGTGAGCCGCCCCCTTGCGCTTTCACCGCAGCCGCGACGGCCGAAATGGCCCGGCGAACTCTACGCTAGTAGCCGCGGACGGAGGGTGGCACGTTCAAGCAGAGCTTGGACGTGGACGCGAGGCTCGGCAGGTTACGTGGCTATCCGCCCCCCCTCAGGCGGCCAGGAACGCCACAGCGAAACAAATTTGCTTGACTCACGGACAGACCTGCGATATACTAACGTCGGTAGAGATTCTGCAACTTCGGACCCCAGTTACCCCAAGGGGGACGTGCCATGTGCGATTACCTGATGTTCCTGAGTATGCCGGGCGGGACGGAATGGATAGTCATTCTGGTCATAGCGCTCTTGATCTTCGGCCCGCGCCTTCCCAGCGTGATGCGTTCGATGGGGAAGGGCATCGTCGAGTTCAAGAAAGGCATCCGCGACGTCGAGGATCAGGTCGAAACCGAGATCGACCAGGCGGCCGACACCTCTTCGGACGATGACAAAAAGATTACAGGCTGAACTGCCCGCAGGCGGCATAGCCAAGTGGTCTAAGGCAAGGGATTGCAAATTCCTCATCGTCGGTTCGAATCCGACTGCCGCCTCCACACATCGACTGCTCAGTCTGTAACACGCCACCGCCACACGGCCGCCATCGCCCATTATCATCAGCCAATCAGCGCCCGCGCGACGGGCAAACTCGCGCACCAGAGACGCCCAGACGCCCCCGCCAAAAGTCCGGGCGGGGCCGCAGCGCTAACGTAAAAGCTTGTAAAATAATAAGTTATCGCCGTTTTTTTCCTTGACAAAGGC
>JAUWKK010000129.1 GCA_030614245.1 Planctomycetota bacterium
CCACATCTACGGCAGCTACTTCAGCCAAGTCGAGGCCGAGATAGAGAAGATCCGTAAGGAGCCCGACGTAACCGGCCGCGCGTGGCCGTCGGATCCTCCGGCTCTCCAGATGAAGTTCGAAGAGGCCCGCCGCAAGATAGCGGAGAATCCGGATTACATGCGGGGATGAGCCAGAGCGGCGGACCGGGCGTGCATCTGCCAATCGAGGGAGTGGAACCACAGATGAACGCAGATGAACGCAGATAAGAAGGTGTGGATACCGAGATGGGGAATATGTTTGGCATGTAAATAGAATACCGGCAGGGTAGACACGTGAAGCAGAGCTTAGACGTGGATAAGACACGGCCAACCGAGGACGGTTGACCGTGGCGCCCGATGCAGGGTAGACACGTGAAGCAGAGCTTAGACGTGGACGAGGCATGGCACCCGGCGGCTCGCAGCCCCAAAGGGGCGAATTAGAACAGCCCACGGCAACGCCGTGGGTCCAGAACATGAAATTGGACAAGCCCTGAAAGGGCGTAGTAAGACAGCCCACGGCCCTGCCTGTGGTGGGTTAATCTGCGGTTCTACCCCTTGACGCAAGCCGCTCTACCGGGTATGGTTTAATCACGCAAAGCCCCTCGTCCCTGTCCGTTACGGAGTCTTTCGGATGAAACGCAAGCTGATTCCGGCGACGACCTTCATCGTCTTCGCGGCCGTCGCTGCGTGCGCGGCATATCTGCTCTGGCCGCCGGAGACCGCGCCGAACCCGCGCGCCCAAGCGGGCGGCGACACTCCCGCCACTGAAGATCGCGCCGCACGCGCCAAACGCCCGGCGACATGGGCTCAGCCGCTCATACTGCCCGGCTGCCCGAACCTGCACAAGGTCTCCGAAAGCCTCTACCGTGGCGCTCAGCCATCCGCCGAAGGAATGAAACAGCTCAAGAAGCTCGGGATCAGGACGATCGTCAATCTCCGCTCCTTCCACTCCGACCGGGACGAGATCGGCGATCTCGACCTCAACTACGAACACATCACAATGAAGGCCTGGCACCCCGAGGACAAGGAGATCATTCGCTTTCTCAAGATCGTCACCGACAAGAGCAAGACGCCGGTCTTCGTCCACTGCCGGTATGGAGCCGACCGCACCGGCACGATGTGCGTCGTCTACCGCGTCGCGATCCAGGGCTGGAGCAAGAAAGATGCCATCAAAGAGATGAAGGACGGCGGCTATAACTTCCACGGCGTCTGGCAGAACCTGCTCCGATATATCAACAAGCTCGATATCGAGAAGATGAAGCGGAAAGCGGGGATAGAGAAGCAGAACGAATAGGAGCCCGCGGAGCCGCCCGCGCCAATCGCGGATTCCACGTTTTTGTGCTTGCAAATGCTGCTCTGAATCGCTACAATGTTGAGTAAGTTACGTCATCGAACTGCTTCGCTGATTGCGAGGGATACACATGATAGCCGGGGTGCTGGGCAAGAAACTTGGAATGGCCGAGATTTTCACCGAAGACGGGGAATGCGTCCCCGTTACGGTGTTGCACGCAGGGCCCTGCACGGTGCTGCAGGTTCGCTCTACCGAGAAAGACGGCTACCAGGCCGTCCAGCTTGGATTTGAAGACAAGAAGCGGCATCGTGCCAACAAGCCCGAGACCGGCCATGTCAAAAAAGCCAACGCCGAACCCAAGAAATTCATCGGTGAGGTCCCCTGGGACGGCGAAGACGAGGTCGAGCTGGGCCAGAGCATCGGTGTCGAGGTATTCGAGGGCGTCAAATATGTTGACGTGACGGGCAAGTCGAAGGGGCACGGCTTCACGGGCGTTGTGCGTCGTCATCACTTCGCGGGTGGTCCCGCCACGCACGGCCAGGGTAACCGCCACCGTTCACCGGGCTCCATCGGCCAGTCGTCCTATCCATCGAGAGTCTTCAAGGGCATGCGCATGCCGGGCCACATGGGTGTCGAGAAGAACACCGCGCGCAATCTCATCATTGTGAAAATCGACCCCGAGACCAACACGATAGCCGTAAAAGGCGCCGTCCCCGGCCACAATGGCTCATACATCACCATCCGCCGTGCCAAGGCCCAGCGCAAGGGTGTGATGCATAAAAACCAGTAACCAGTAAGCAGTAACCAGTAAGCAGTGAAGAATGATGATACTGGCCACTGGCCACTGATGACTGATCACTGGGGAGTCCAGTACATGTTGTCGGTCCCCAGGTCCTCGAATCCCGCTGCACCGAGGTCACCCAGATCGTTCAGGGAACGACAGTTGTTCGATAGCGTTCCAAACGTGACGGTCTTGCGAGAAAAAGCGACCCGGTTGTCATGCGAGATGCATTTCTCGGCGCGCCTGAAGTATATTGCCGAGCCCCACGCGCCCAGAATCGTGTTGTGGCATATCTTGATTCCTTTCACCATCGTGGTGCTCGAGCCGGCGTGTACGCCGAAGTTCGTCCCGCCTATGCGGTTGTAGGCCACGAGCACGTCACTGACGTCGACGGCAACCGAACCCCCTACACCGCCATCAAGGAAGATGTTACCGACAACTATTGTGCCCGTAGGAATTCGCGTTCCATTGAGATTCGGCGTCACGTGGATGCCGTTGCCGTTTGGGTGATACACGCGGAATCCCGCGACGATGCCATTCCTGCCGCAGAAGGTCATTGCACAAAGAGGGCCGGTGATAACAGGATATCCAACGCCGACGATCGCACAGTCGTTGCGTTGCACAGCCCTCGTCAACGAGACAGGCTCATCAGGATCCGCAGGCGGGTAGACGAATACCTTGACCGGCCCCTGCACTTGATCCAGTGCGCCGCTGCCGGTGTTGAAGAGACGCTCCCAGGTCTTGAAGGCCGTCTCGTAGGAGAGTCCGTCGTTATTGTCGTCACCGTTGGCATAATCCAAGTAGAACACGTTGCCTTCTGGATAGGCCGAATTCGGCGGAATCAGGCCGTAGGGTGCA
This sequence comes from Planctomycetota bacterium, assembly GCA_030614245.1. GTDB lineage: Bacteria > Planctomycetota > PUPC01 > JABMSA01 > JAUWKK01 > JAUWKK01. Next base: position 2,949 of record JAUWKK010000129.1, read on the forward strand.
TTCGTCACGGGATCAGCCTGGAATTCCTGGAGAATCGTCACCGTCGGGCCGTTCGGATTGCCGACAGCCAGGCCAAGGCCCGCTTGTATCTCGCGAACGGTGCCCAGTTCGGCCGCCGTCTTGCCCCCGATCGTGTGAGCTTCACCTGCCTTCAAGGCGAATGCAACGCTTGTAATCCGTTGGCGCGGCAGGAGTTCCTCCCCGCCAATCGTCACGCCCAAGTATATGCTGTCCCCCGAGAGATACCCGCCGTTCAGCGGGTTGACCGAGCCCAGCAGGACATTGTAGATGCCTCTATTGACGAGAATGTTGGCATGCGTCTCCGTCCAGAGCTGATCGGCGATGAAGCTGTAATCAACCAGTACGGTCTGCCCGTCTGCGATTGAGCTCTGCGCGATGCGGCCGATCTTACCGTCGGCCAAGTTCAGCCAATAGTCTATGCCTTCGTCATAAGTCGTGTCGTCATCGGTATTTGTGACGGTTGATCCCCCGGCCGACAGATTATCGTGGGCGAGGGAGACGCCCGCTGTTCCGGCCAGGACGATCTCTTCGTCAACCACTTCGGGCTGGCCGGCCTCCCCATCATACAGCGAGAACGTCATCTCGATGGTGTCGTTCACGGGCGCACCGGCGTGATCGGTCAGCCGCCCCTGGTAGTTGATGAGTGGCGGAACCGAGTCGGCGGAAGAAACCGCAGGGAAAACCACAAAAAACAGTGCAATTAGTGCGGCAGACAGGCCTTTCCGCGTGCAATAATAATGATACAGTAGCATTGAAAGTCTCCGCTGCTCAGTAACACTTCCAAGATCAAGGGTTATCCGAAAGTCCGGGTTAATCCCCGGGCAGACTCTCTTATAGTACATGATACCCTATTCTCGGGTATGTTGCAAGTTCGAAAAGAAATAGCCTCGGACATTTATATAGCCCCCCTGCATTCGCCGGGGCTTACCTGATGACGGCAAACGCTCTGCCATTCTGAGTTTGACGACGGCATGATGAACGTGCAAGTGGTGAAAGATGCTTCGCTAAAGCTGAGCATGACCGGAAAGGAATGTCATTCTGTCTCCCCGCCCATACTGCCCCCCTCAAAAGGCGAGACACACAAGATCCGGCACGGCCTGACGGGTATGACCCCAGATCGTGGGGTATGCTGGCCAACCGTGCTCCAGAGGCAATGGATGTTTCCAACCCGAATCGCGAGCGAGCTGATTCCTGGCCGCGTAGCGGCCAAGGCATATAGCCTGGGGCTTCAGCCCCAGGAATCAGTTCGCATAATATCTGTGCCCTGGAGGGGCACGGGAAATATTCCTTATCCTCCGCCCCTCCAGGGCGGATTCCGTCTTGTCGTCCTCAACCTGGGGCTCGAAGCCCCAAGCTATATGCCCCCCGGCTCTCAGCGGCTTCGCAGCGAAGAGACGACGCCGCTCCCGGGCCTACCGGACGTTGACGCGCAAAATCGCGCCTGACGGCCTGCAATTCTTCGCCAGACCCAGCCTTCCACACATCCTCACATTCGCGGCATACTAGATTCCCCACGATTGGAGGTCAGACTCTCAGCGGATCATTGCCTTGAAAACACCACCATCGAGTGTACAATACTTCTCTGGAAGAAGCACCCTTCTGGCGGAACAAACGATGCCTGAGATTGACGAACTGGTGGCGCTGGTGCGGCTGAACCTCGTGCGTGGTGTCGGTGCTCGAACGCTTCAACGCCTGGTCAACGAGTTTGGTTCGGCGCAAGACGCCCTGTCCGCGTCACCCGTCCAACTGCGCCGCGTGCAGGGTGTCTGCGAGGAGGCCGCTGAATACATTGCGGGCGACGACGACGAAGCTTTACGCGAGATCGAACGAGCCGAGGCAGCCGGCGCCCGCATCATCTCGCTCACCGATCGCGAGTATCCGGTCAATCTCAAATCGATCTATGATCCGCCGGTCGTGCTATACGTTCGCGGTGAACTCCGGCCGGAAGACAGCTTCGCAGTCGGAATAGTCGGTGCGCGTTCAGCCACGCCGTACGGCAAGAAGCAGAGCCTCCGGCTGGCCGGCGGGCTGGCTCTCGCGGGTTGCTGCGTCGTGAGCGGGCTCGCGCGCGGGATCGATGCACACGCACATCACGGATGTCTCGATGCCGGCGGCCGGACGATCGCCGTGCTTGCCTGCGGGGTCGACCGCACCTATCCGCCCGAGAACCGCGACCTCGCCGAAGAGATCGCCGAATCGGGCGCTGTCATCTCGGAGTTCCCTATGGGTATCCCGCCAAAGCGCGGCCACTTTCCCCGGCGCAATCGTGTCATCTCAGGGCTCTCGCTTGCCGTGGTGATAGTGGAAGCCGGCGCGCGCAGCGGAGCTCTGATAACAGCCAAGTGGGCGGCGGAACAGAACCGCGACGTGATGGCCGTGCCGGGATCGATAGAAAGCCCTGCCAGCGTCGGATGCCATCGCCTGATACGCGACGGAGCCAAACTCGTCACCTGTCCAGGGGACATCCTCGAAGAACTTCGGCCACACACTGGAGCCGCCGGCACCGGCCTGCCAGATGCTCCGCCCCGTGAGGAAAAGCCCATCATCCCGCCGAGCCTCTCGGACGATGAGCGGGCGATATTCGACGTGCTCTCAACCGAGCCGAGGCACATCGACGAGATTGCCGCGGAGGCCGGACGTCCCGTGGCCGCTGTCTCCGGCACGCTCATGATGCTCGAAATCAAGAAGCTCGCAGTTCAACTGCCCGGCAAGATGTTCATCAGGGATTGATGGGCGATTCTCCAGGCGCGGCCATTGGCATCCGTCATCTTCGTGATGCGGCAGCCGGCAGGCGCCGAGCTCTGCTCGGTTGAGATGCGGCAAAATGCCGGGTATAATGACCCCAGGGGAGCAGCGCAATGAGACGAATCGCCGGCCTGCTGATCGCCCTTGCTTCGGCCGCTTTCGCGGGCGAGAAGCCCCTCGTCGTGGTGCTCGATTTCAGTTCGCCCGGCAATGGCGAACTCGGCAGGAAGGTCGCACGGACTTTCCGGCTCAAACTCGAACGGCTCGACTCCTTCGAGACGCCCGACCACTTCGAGGTCAATGAGATCGTCGAAGATACCGGCTTCAAACCCAAGCTGGACGACATCAGGGCGATCGCGGACTTCGCAAGAGAGAAGCTGAAGGCCGACATCATAATATGGGGCGACTGCAAGCTCGACGGCGAGACTTATACCATCCACCTGCGGGCGATGGACCTGCCCAAGGGCCCGGCCGCGCCGTTCATCGACGACACCTACGTCTGCGAGGACTATCCGGCGGTCTCGAAGAAGGCTCGCGAACTCGCCCGACGCATTACCGGGAACGGCCCGAAGGAGAAGTTCCGTTCGCCGCCGGAGGGCGAGCCCGGCAGGAACCTCCTGCCCAACGGTGATTTCGAGGATGGCGACATCTCGCCGCTGCACTGGGACAAGGTGAACGGGCTGACGACCTTCTGGCACCGCGAGGCCGGCACTAATAATCGCTGCATCCGGATTGATACCGACGTCTACGAGAAGGAAGCACTGGCCTGGATGAAGCGATTCGCGGCCGGAGCGCCCGTATCACAGGCTCCGAGCAAGACGCCCACCAAAGGGAAGAAGTACGACACAATGGCCGGGGCGTACGGCGTGAAGTTCTACAGCGATTACATCGACGTCAAGCCCGACACAAGGTACCGCATCGCCGTCGACGCGAAGGGCAAGATGGCCGGGATGTTCTTCCCGAAGGTCTTCGTCAAAGGCTACCGCGCACCGACCGACGACCGCTTCGGCAAGCAGGCGCGGGAGATATACCGCTGCTACCTGGCACTGCGGGTCAAGAACAACGGCAAGTGGCAGCATTTCAGCCGAGTATTCCATCCTGCAAGAGAGACACCCGACGTGAAACGCATCAGAGTGATGCTCTTCCCATACTGGCCGCCGGGCGAATACTACTTCGACAACGTGATGGTTTACGAGGAGGAGACCGATCGTGAGCAGCATTGACCGAACATGAAGAGCTCGAGGCGATGTGCCTTCGGTGCGGGCGGTGCTGCTACTCGAAGGTCATCTTCGATGGCGAGGTCATATATACGCCGTTCCCGTGCCGGTTCCTGGACGAGGAGACCCGTCTCTGTACCGTTTACGACCATCGCTGGGAAGCCAATCCCGACTGCCTGACGCTGGACGAAGGCATCAGGCTCGGCGTATTCCCCGCCGACTGCCCGTACGTGAAAGACATCCCCGGCTATGTCCCGCCGCGCATGGAGATGACCGAGGACGAGTTCTTCGAATGGCAGGATGCACGGGATGAACAGCGACGGCTGGGCGAAGAAGAAGAGTAGGTGATGCAATACCGACAGGCTCGCACCATATTCAGTGGCCAGTGTTCAGTGGCCAGTGTTCAGTATTCAGTAGCCAGTGTTCAGTATCATGATTCTATGCTGTTTACTGTTTGCTGTTTACTGTTTACTGATACTACCAGGAGCAGGATATACTGAACATGCTCTGCGAGCGGA
>JAUWKK010000282.1 GCA_030614245.1 Planctomycetota bacterium
GCCGCCGACGTCGCGGGCGAGTGTAGCGTCGAGCGCGAAGCCGACCCGCTGAACCTCGCCCCGACGGCGAGCGCAATCGCCGCACAGGCGCTCGGAGACGCCCTCGCTATGGTCGTAGCCACCCTCAAGAAGCTCACCCGGGAGCTCTTCGCGCTCTCGCATCCCGGCGGAGCGGTCGGGCGGCGGCTCACGGTGAAAGTAGACCACATCATGCATGGCGGCGACGAGCAGCCGCTCGTGCATCCCGAGACGCCGATGCGCCTAGTCGTCGTAGAGATGACAGGCAAGGCGATGGGCGCGGTGAACGTCGTCAGCGATGACGGCATGCTAGTCGGACTCATCACCGATGGCGACCTGCGCCGGGGCATCCAGCACCACGAAAACATCTTCAGCCTCACGGCGGCCGACCTGATGACGAAGCAGCCCATCAGCGTGCGCCTCGGCACGATGGCAATCGACGCCCTCCGCACGATGGAGGACCGCCCGAGCCAGATAATGGTGCTGCCCGTAGTGGACGAGGCCGGCAGGGCCGTGGGCATTCTGCGGCTTCACGACATCATCAAGGCCGGCCTGCAGGAGTAACGATGGTCGTGCGAAAGGTCATGATCTCGGAGGGAGTATCCGCCGGCGGCGGGCCGCTTCTCCTGATTGCCGGGCCGTGCGTGATCGAATCGAAAAAGCACTGCCTGGCGATTGCGAAGCGTCTGAAGGCCATCGCCGAAGCCGCGGAACTGCCATACGTATTCAAGGCATCCTTCGACAAGGCGAACCGCAGCTCGGTAAAGTCATATCGCGGCCCGGGGCTAGAACGCGGCCTCGAGGTGCTCGCCGAAGTGAAAGCCCGGCTCGCCCTGCCGATCCTGACGGACATCCACGAAACACACCAGGCGCAGCGGATCGCGGCCGTCGCCGATGTCATCCAGATTCCCGCGTTCCTCTGCCGCCAGACCGACCTCATAGCCGCCGCAGCACAGACCGGACGCGTCGTGAACATCAAGAAAGGCCAGTTCCTTGCACCGGAGGATATGCGCCACGCAATCGAAAAGGCCCGCCGCGCCGGCGGCGGCAGGGTGCTGTTGACCGAGCGCGGCACGTCCTTCGGCTATCGCGACCTCGTGGTCGATATGCGATCTCTCGCGATAATGCGCTCGCTGGGCTGCCCGGTGATCTTCGACGCGACGCACAGTGTGCAGTTGCCCGGTGCCGGCGGGGCCTGTTCGGGCGGACGGCGCGAGTTTGTGCCGATCCTCGCACGAGCCGCAGCGGCAGTGGGGATCGACGGGCTGTTCCTGGAAGTCGCCATCGATCCCGAGAAGGCGAAGTGCGACGCCGCCAATTCGCTGGCCATCGAAGACCTGCCCGCGTTGCTCGATACCGTCAAGCGGATACGCAAGTGCCTCCGCCTCGAGCGCAAGGACCGCGGATAGGCGACTGCGGATGCCGGTCCGGCCTGTGCGAGTTCAGCCTGCACTGCTCGCGGCAGTTTCATGGACATCCGCTGCCCAAGCCGAGGTAGGCGCGGACGGCCAGCATTCGCAGGAGTGCGGTTTTCTGCTTGCGTCTTTGTGTCATTCTGGTATCTTAGCGGTGCTTCAATGTGGGCAGGCTTTCAGCCTGCCAATGAATCAGCAGCCTGGAAAGGCTGCTGCACACATTGCTGCCTGCCTGCGACGGGATGCAGCCGGTTCATATCCACGAGGTGCTTGATGGTGAGTTCCCATGGCAACGTGCTCGAGATCGAAGGCCTGCGGACGACATTCACTACGCACGAAGGCGAGATCAAGGCCGTCGACGGGGTATCCTTCTCGATCCGCCGAGGCACGACAATGGCGCTAGTGGGCGAAAGCGGTTGCGGAAAGAGCGTTACCGCGTATTCCATCCTGCGCCTGGTGCAGAAGCCGGGCCGGATAGTCGGTGGCCGGGTGCTGCTTCACGCATCGGGCCGGCCGCCCCTCGATATCACCGCGCTCGGCGATAAGGACGAGCAGCTTTACGACGTCCGGGGCGGTCTGATCAGCATGATCTTCCAGGAGCCGATGACCGCGCTGAGCCCGGTCCACACAATCGGCAACCAGATATGCGAGGCGATCCTGCTGCATCAGGACGCCACGCAGGAAGAGGCCGAGCAGCGGGCCGTCGCCATGCTGGGCAAGGTTGGGATTCCGGGGCCGGAGCCGCGGCTGACGCAATATCCGCACGAGCTGAGCGGCGGCATGCGCCAGCGGGTGGTGATCGCAATGGCACTGGTCTGCAATCCCGAACTGCTCATCGCCGACGAGCCGACCACGGCCCTGGACGTGACGATCCAGGCACAGGTCTTGAAGCTCATCAAGGGCCTCCAGGAGGAAATGGGCACGTCGGTGCTGCTGATCACGCACGACTTAGGCGTTGTGGCCCAGGTGGCCGATGACGTGGCAGTGAGGTACCTGGGCCGAATCGTCGAGCGGAGCGACGTGCGAACCGTGCTCAAGCGTCCGCGGCACCCATACACCATCGCCCTGCTCGAATCACTGCCCAGCCTGCACATCGAGCGAGAGCGGCTGCCGTCGATCGATGGCAGCGTGCCGTCACTGACAGCAATTCCCGCTGGCTGCCCTTTCCATCCACGCTGTCCGTTCATGAAGGATGATCTCTGCACGACCGGTCCGCCGCCCCCGCTGCGCCGACTGGCCGAGGGCCACGACACAGCCTGCATTCGCGCCGAGGCCATCGTCCATGAGGGCGCACGGCAGGCCAAAGGAGACCGGGGATGACGCGTAACGAGCACATGCGTCCCGAGGACGCGGGAGTCGCGGGCAGGCACGTCCGTCCTATCCTTAGCGTACGCAACGTGTGCAAGTTCTTCCCGGTCACCAGTCGCGGATTCTTCCAGCGCCAGATCGGCACCGTGCGTGCGGTCGATCATGTCAGCTTCGACATCATGCCCGGTGAGACGCTGGGCCTGGTCGGCGAGAGCGGCTGTGGCAAGACGACGATCGCGCGGACGATCCTGCGCGCGCTCAAGCCCACCAGTGGGGAGGTGTTTTTCAGCCCACCACCATCAGTAACCAGTAGGCAGTCATCAGTAAGCAGTAAACAGTTATCGGTAAACAGTCAAGAACACTGGCCACTGAATCTGGCTACGCTGTCGGAAAGCCGGCTCAAGCCGCTGCGCACCAGGATGCAGATGATCTTTCAGGATCCGTTTTCGTCGCTGAATCCCCGCATGACCGTCGGGGCGATAGTGGGCGAGCCGCTGGCGATTCACAAGCTCGCCCGTGGGAGCGAGCTGAAGGGCCGCGTGGCCGAGATGCTGAAGATGGTCGGGCTCGAACCCGGGCACGCGAGCCGCTATCCGCACGCCTTCAGCGGCGGCCAGCGCCAGCGAATCGGCATCGCCAGGGCACTGATTATGCGCCCGCATCTGATCATCGCCGACGAACCGGTCTCCGCCCTCGACGTCTCAGTCCAGGCCCAGGTGATTAACCTGCTGGGGGACATCCAGCAGCAGTTCGAGCTCTCCTATATGTTTGTGGCCCACGACTTGAGCGTCGTCAAGCATATCTGCGACCGTATCGCAGTGATGTATGTCGGCAAGATCGTCGAGCTGGCCGTCACAGAGGACATCTTTTACGCGCCGAAGCATCCCTACACGAGCGCGCTGCTCTCGGCGGTGCCCAATCCGGATCCCGACATCCCGATGAGCTTTGAGCTCAGCGGCGAAGTCGCCGATCCGGCCAATCTGCCGCCCGGCTGTGTGTTCCATCCTCGCTGCCCCTATGCTGAGCCCCGCTGCCGAGCCGAGGTGCCGGTTCTGCGCGACTTCGAAGCGGGTCATTCTGCGAGTTGCCATTTCGCTGATAAACTCACCCTGGCTGGAATCAGCAGCTAAGACAGCGAACCGCTGATGAGCGCAGGGGCCTCAAAGAAGCTCTCTTTGGCGTCTGGAGGTGGCCTGCACGGTAATGACGTGGCATCTGAAAGATTTGCCGGCGGGCATGACTCCCTATCGTGGGGTATCTTATGCGCCACGAGTGAGAGAATATGTTTAATGTTAGGGCTGGCGAAGAATTGCGGGCCGTCAGCCACGAATGTGCGCGTCAGCGTCTGGAACGCGCGGGGGAGGCCGCGTCTCTTCGCTGCGAAGCCGCTGAGAGCCGGGGGGCATATAGGCTGGGGCTTCAGCCCCAGTTCAGGAGCGGAAGAAACGAGCCGCCCTGAAGGGGCGAAGGAGATGAACACATGCCGTGCCC
>JAUWKK010000341.1 GCA_030614245.1 Planctomycetota bacterium
CTCCGGCGGGCAGGCGCCTGGCTGCCTGTGGCAGCTCTTAGCTTCATTGCTTCAATCTGGTCTCTTGCCAGTTTCGCCAGCGGGTCCGCCGGCACCAGCCCGATCACCATTTCGAACTGCTCGATCGCCTTGTCGCCATCGTTGAAAACATAGCCCCAGGCGTGTGCAATGGTAAAGCGCGCCCGCGCGGCCAGCAGTGGATACCGCTGATCGGCAGCGATCTTCTCGAGTTCTCTCAGGCATTCTCTCACTTTCTCGGGGGTGGGGGCAAGAGCATAGCGATGAATCGCATCGCTCACGCGGGCGCGCGCCTGTAGACGCTCACGGACATCGGGTCTATCAATAATCATCCGCGCCGGCGGTTCGGGCTCGCTACAGCCTGCAACTAGAGCCAGTATTATCAGCCACTCGCGCCTTAGCATCTCGGCACCTCCGCCGCACATTATAGCCCGCCCAACAGGACACCGCAAGCATCTTGCGCCGGTTATTCCTCAGCAGTGGCCTTTCTGTGCCAGGACAGGAAACTCCGTTCTCTCTGTGGATTCGAGCAGCGGCGTTCCGATAATAGAGTGTATGCCCTGAACAGTCTGCAGGCCGCTTCTTGGCTTTATCGTTGGCTTTTGGCCCAGAATTCGGAGAATGCGGCCCTCGAAAGGGCATGCGGTATTTGCAGTGCCGGCCATTACATTCAGGAGACCGTCGCCTCCCGTGACGCGACACTACTGGATAGTGTCAACCTGAATTGAGTGTTACTGGCTGTTTCTTTTGGAAAACTACGGAGAACGAAACAGAATGTCTGAAAAGCAAAACGCTATGGCTGAGGAGCACAAGGCTATTGACTCCCTGATGAGTGAGGGCCGCAGCTTCCCGGTGCCGGCAGAGCTCCGGGCGAGGGCGCACGTGAGTTCGATGGAGCAGTATCAGCGGATGTACGACCGGTCGATCAACGACCCGGACACCTTCTGGCTTGAACAGGCAAAGCTGCTCACGTGGTTCAAGGAGCCCACCACGGCCCGCGAATTCACGTGGGATACCGAGAACCACAAGGTCGAGCATACATGGTTTGCCGATGGCAAACTTAACGTGGCTTACAACTGCCTCGACAGGCATCTGGGCACCTCTATCGCCGACAAGGACGCTCTTGTCTGGCAGGGCGAACCCGAAGATGACGTCAGGAGGCTGACCTACAGGGAGCTGCACGCCGAAGTCTGCAAGTTCGCCAACATCCTCAAGGGGATGGGAATAAGAAAAGGCGACCGCGTCTGCATCTACATGCCGATGGTTATCGAGCTGCCCGTCGTGATGCTGGCCTGCGCGCGGATCGGCGCTATTCACTCGATCGTTTTCGGCGGCTTCAGCGCCGATGCTCTTCGCGACCGCATCAACGACTCCGACTGCCGGATACTCGTTACGGCCAACGTATCGCTGCGTGCCGGCAAGCATATACCGCTCAAGGGAATCTCCGACGAGGCCCTCAAGAACGCCCCGACGATCGAGAAAGTCATCGTCGTCAAGCGCGATGACGAACCCTGCAACATGCAAGACGGCCGCGACTTGTGGTACCATGACATCATGGCCGACGCAAGCGCCGAGTGCGAAGCCGTCCCGATGGAGGCCGAGGACCCGCTCTTCATCCTGTACACCTCGGGCTCGACCGGTCAGCCCAAGGGGGTCGTCCACACCACGGCGGGATACCTGCTTTATACCCATTTGACGCACCAGCTTATTTTCAACATCCACGAAGACGACATATACTGGTGCACGGCCGACATCGGCTGGGTGACCGGCCACAGCTACATCGTCTACGGCCCGCTTTCCGGCGGCGCCACGTCGCTGATGTTTGAAGGCGTGCCCACGTTCCCGGACCCCGGCAGGTTCTGGCAGATCTGCGACAAGTTCGACGTTACCGTGTTCTACACCGCTCCCACCGCTATTCGCGCGTTAATCCGCCTGGGCGACGAATGGCCGGCCAAGTGCAAGCTCGACAGCCTTCGCATCATCGGCTCGGTCGGCGAGCCCATCAACCCCGAGGCCTGGATGTGGTATTACGAGCACATCGGCCACAAGAAGTGCCCCATCGTCGATACATGGTGGCAAACCGAAACCGGCGGCTTCATGATCGCTCCGTTCCCGGGCGCTCACCCGACCAAGCCCGGCAGCGCCGGCAGGCCGTTCTTCGGCGTCGAACCCGTCATCCTGCGTGATGACAACACCGAATGCGACGTCAACGAAGGCGGCAAGCTCTGCATCAAGAAGCCCTGGCCGGGCATGCTGCGTACCACTTGGGGCGACCATGATCGCTTCATCGACACGTACTTCAGCATGTACAAGGACCTCTACTTCACGGGTGACGGCTGCCGAATCGATCAAGACGGCGATTACTGGCTAATGGGCCGTATCGACGACGTCGTCAACGTCTCGGGCCACCGCATCGGCACGGCAGAAGTCGAGAGCGCCCTCGTCAGCCACGAAAAGGTCGCCGAAGCCGCCGTTGCACCAATGCCGCACGCGATCAAGGGCCAGGGCCTGTATGCATTCGTAACTCTCACCGGAAGCACCGAGCCGAGCGATGCACTGAAGAAAGAGCTCGTGATGCACGTCCGCAAGGAGATCGGCCCGATCGCGGCCCCAGACGTCATCCAGTTCGCCCCGGCGCTGCCAAAGACCCGCTCGGGCAAGATAATGCGTCGCATCCTTCGCAAGATCGCCGAAGGCGTTACCGACCTCAAGACGCTCGGCGACACCTCAACCCTCGCCGACCCCAGCGTCGTCGAGTCCCTGATCGAAGGACGGTAAACCACGCTCAACCCGGCGCGAGCGGGTGTCAGCGCATGGTCCACTCCTTTCATCATCGCCGGCATCTCATGCCTTGCGGCGGCAGCCATCGGCCTGCCACTCAAGGCACCCAAGAGGTCCGCAGCATAAACGCCCTGGCAACCGCTCTCTGCCGGTAGAGAGCGGTAAGCAGTTACTACGAAGAGCAGAATACATTGAACGTTGCTGACCGAACGGGGGATCGATACCGCGCCACGGCAAGGGTCACGCCCGCAAGCGGGGCGGGGGTTGGCGCTCATAAAGCCCCCATAGGGGCGAAGTAGAATAGCCCAGGGCAACGCCCTGGGACAGAATGTGTGGACAGGAATCCAGCCCTGAAAGGGCAAAGTAAACATACGCGTTGATCGGCTACTCCGCCCTTGCAGAGCTTGTATCCGTGAGGGCGTCCGCATTCCCACGGCGTTGCCGTGGGCTGTCATACTCCCCCCTTTCAGGGCTTGTATCCGTGAGGCCGTCCGCATTCCCACGGCGTTGCCGTGGGCTGTCATCCTACGCCCGTGAAGGGC
>JAUWKK010000199.1 GCA_030614245.1 Planctomycetota bacterium
GCTGCCGGGGGGCCGCACCGGCAGAGGCCTCAGGCCTCCGGCCTCAGGCTCCAGGCAGAAGCAATGAAAACCATCCCTCCTGACTCTGTAACTGAAGTAAGAAGCCTGAAGCCTGAAGCCTGAAGCCCTTCAGTTCTACCCGCCCCGGTTCTCAAGAAACCGCGCCACCGCGCGCACGAGCGATTCCTTGCCGGCGAAAGAGCGATAGCCGGTCGGCAGTGCGCCGAGGAACTGCTGGCCGTAGCGCTTCGTCAGTACGCGCTTGTCACAGACTATCACCGCGCCGAAATCCGTCTTTGAACGCACCAGCCGGCCGAAGCCCTGCTTGAAACGCAGCACCGCCATCGGCAGGCTGTAGTTCATGAAAGAGCTCTGCCCGCGCGCCTCGATCTGCTCGCAACGGGCCTTGATCAGCGGATCGGTGAACACCGCAAAAGGCAGCTTCACCATCGACAGGCAGCTCAGCGTCTCGCCGGGCGCGTCGATGCCTTCCCAGAAGCTCGACGTGCCGAGCAACACCGAGCTGATGTCATTCTGGAAGGTCCGCATCAGCTTCATCGGGCTGCCGTCGTGGCCCTGGCCCAGCACGAGGATGTTCTGCTTCGCCAAGTCGTCGCGGACTCGCGGATAAACCTGGTCGAGCATCGCATACGACGTAAACAGCACTAACCCTCGGCCGCCCGTCGCGGCGTGCAGTTCCGCCATCAGTTCGGCTATCTTCTCGGGGAAATCGCGCGAGCGATAATCCGGCTCCGGCAGAAACGTCGGCACCGCGATCAGCACCTGCCGCTTGAAGTCGAACGACGTCCCCAGGCTGAGCGTCTGGACGCGTTCCGGCTCGAGAAGATCGAGCCCCAGCCGCAACCGGACGAAATCGAACCTGCCGTTGATCGCGAGCGTCGCCGACGAGAACACTATCGTATCGTTGCAGTCGTATAGCAGGGCCTTCATCTTCGGGCCGATGTCGAGCGGAGCCGCGAACAGGCGATAATCGCCGCGCGTCTCGTCGGTCTGCTCCGACCAGAAGACGAACTCCTTCTCCTCGCCCGCCGTCACAAACTCGACATCTGCAATGATCTCACGCACCGATTCCGTGTGGGAGAGAAGCTCCTGGGCCGACTCCTCGCGATACAGGAAATCGTGGTCGGCTTTCATCTGGATGAGCATATCGTAGAGCCTGTCGAAGGCCTGCGTGAGCGATCCCAGGCGCTGGATCAGCCGGCCCTTTGCATCGAAGATTCCCTCCCATTCATCAGCGTTGCGATTCTCGGCATCGTAGCGCAGCCGCGTGGCGTCATCCCGGCGGCTGATGAACAGAGTCGAGACCGACGTGACGAACTCCTCGGTTGCGCCGCCGCAGGCTACCACCCCATCGAAGCATTCGGTAACAAGCCGCTCGGTCTGCTGCTCGAGGCTGGAGCGCCTGGCTGCCTCCCTTCCTCGTCGCAGGTAGAACAAGATGTTGGTGAGCAGCCCGCGGCCGCCGCGCCGGCCGGGCCGGTATAGCTGGTTGAGCACGCGCAATACCTGCCAGCGGCTGATCTCGACGCCGAGGCTTTCGGTCGCGACGTCCTCGAGGTGATGCGCTTCATCGAAGATGACGTGGCTGTATTCGGGTATCACGACGCTGTCCAGGCTCAGTTCGGCGAAGACGACGGCGTGGTTGGTCACAACGACGTCGGCGCTCAGTGCAAGCGCTCGGGCCTTCTGCAAGAAGCAATTGCGCCTGAACCTGCACCTGCGCCCGAAGCATTCAATGCCGGTCGACGTCAGCCTCGGCCACATGTCGCGTGATTTCGCGACGAGGACGCCGGAATTCTCGGCGATATCGCCCGTCTCCGTCTGCTCCAGCCACGTGAGCACGGGCAGCAGCTGTATCCGTTCGCGGTCGGTCAGTTCGCGGTCGGCCTCCTCGATCAGGCGCATCAGTTTGCGCACGCAGATGTAGTTCGTACGGCCCTTGATCGTGGCGGCCTTGAAGGGCGCGCCGAGCGTCTTGCGCAGCAGCGGAACATCCTTGAAGAACAACTGCTCCTGCAGCGCCTTCGTATACGTGGCAATGACCACCTGGCAGCGGTTCTGCATCGCCCACTGCACCGCTGGGACGAGGTAGGCCATCGACTTGCCGGTCCCGGTGCCGGCCTCGACCATAAGATGCGTGGCGTTGTTGAAGGCATCGGCCACGGCCGTCGCCATGCGAACCTGCTCGGGCCGATGCTCGTAGTTTAGCAGCGTCCGGGCGAATGGCCCGTCATTGCCGAATACATCGCGCATCGTGTCGAGGTCGAGGGGCTCAGGCACGAAGTCATCGTCGTCGGCAGTCGCTGTTTTCTTGCGCCTGGCGATGATCCGGCTGAAGTCTTGCAGCATCTCGGCGTCGTCCGGCCGCTGCAAGAGCGCTTCGTTCGCGCGTTTCAGCAGGCCATCGAGGAACAAGCCCTTCAGGCTCCACTCGGTCGGCGATAGCAGGGTGGTGATCCGTTCGAGCGTGGGCAGCTTGAGGTTTTCGATGGCCCCCAGGAGTGCGAGCCAGAGCTGCGCGCATATCTCGGCGTCGACCGTGGCCCGATGGTCGTCCCGCCGGCCGAGGTCGAGGCTCTCTCGAAGCGTCTCAAGGTCGTGATTCTCGAGCATCGGCAGCAGAACCCGCGACAGCTCCAGCGTGTCCAGCACGGTATTGCCAAATCGATACCCCGACTTCACGTCGAGGAATCCCTTGTCAAAGGATGCGTTATGCGCGACGCAGACATCATCACCTATGAACTCGAGGAACCGTTCGAGCGCCTCATCGCAACCGGGCGCATCGACGACGTCGGCATCGCTGATCCCCGTCAAGTGAGTGATACAGAAAGGAATCGGCCACCCCGGATTGCACAACTGCGAGAACCGCTCCGTAATGCGGTCACCCTCGAGGCGCACCGCACCGAACTCGATGATCGCATCAGCGCGAGCATCAAACCCGGTGGTCTCAAGATCGATGAATGTCAGGCGTTCGAACATAGGCTACCATTAGTCGGTTCGTTCAGGGCATGTGCCGTCAATCCCTCTCTCAACCGCATCAATCGCTTCTTGCAGCAGTTTCTCGCGAGATGATTCACCGTCTGCGTGTGCCATGCGTCGCCAGATGCCGGCAATGCGGGCCTGGAGGGCCGCCGGGGCCATCGGGATGCGCAGCTTGCGGACCTCGCCGAAGCTGATATTCGGCGTGCCTACGCCATTGAGCAGCCGGCCGATCTGGCCGAGGCCGTAACGGCTCTTGAGAAACGCCGCTGCGTATCGCGGCTCGATCCCCTCGAGGCGTATTATATCGACAAAACAGCTTACCGTTCCGACAAAATCATCTTCGACGACGGCCAGTTTCGCCTGCGGGAGCGAGCCGGCGCCGCAACGGGCGAGGAGCAGGTCGCCCCGCTGCACGCGCGCGCGCGGCTGGTCGAAATCGCTGCCCTCAGCGACACGCACGGCTTCGTCGAGCACGAGGCCGGTGCGGCCGAGCTGCTTCTGGTTGATGATCGCCACGCCGCCGTCTACGTGCTCGGGCTTGCACCCCGTGATGATCGGACCATAAGTGATGTGCCTGATGAACCTGCCGAGTGGTACGGCCGGCCACTGGCAGTGGTCGAGCCGTTCGCGGCCGGGCCAGAGCCACCAGCGCGGGTTCCACCGTTCGCCGCGCAATCGAGAGGCCGCGATCTCGACGGACTCGCCGACGGCCTGCATACCATCGCCCGACCAGTCGTCGGCTATCCTGCCCAACAGTACGGCATCTTCGGGAGATGCATCGCCACGTTCTGCAAACAGAATCGCCGTGCGGGCGGCAGTTTGTTCGCGGCTGAAGGCGCGCTGTGGAAGCTCGATGACGGCCTGCACGCGAAGCTGGTCGAGCAGTTCATCGCGCAGGCCTTGGGTGCAGGCGTTCGTGAAGAAGCCTTCGGGCAGAATGACGGCGATCCGGCCGCCGGTGCGTGCCAGGCGGACGAACCTGTGCAGGAACGCGATCTCCTTGCGCGGCCGGCCGCGGCCGTCGAAGCCGAAGGGGGGATTGCCGATGACGACGTCGAACGCGTTCGTCTCGATACCGAGCTCGGGATGATCAACGAGGCCGTCGGCGTTGTGAACGTTCGCCATGCCCGTCGCGGCCCATACATCTGCGAGTGCGGGATCGATATCGCAGCCGATCAGGTTCTCGCGCTCCGCGATACCGGCCTTCAGGGCCAACCGGAGGAATACTCCCTCGCCGCAAGCGGGATCGATCACACGCGGGGCCGGGCCCGGCACGCCCAGCCGCCGAAGCATTGAGCAGACGAACCCGGCTATATCAGCCGACGTGAAATACTGCCCCAGACGGCGACGCCGGGATACTGATCTGACTGCTCGCTCCGTCGTCATGGGAACCATTATCGCGACGCACGCTCAAAAAGCAACAACCCGACCGCACAAATATGTGGGCACCCCTGCCAATTCGCGGCACTACTCCGCTCCTTCAGGGCTTGTGCAATTTCCCGCTTTGTACCCACGGCGTTACCGTGGGCTATCTTACTACGCCCCTTACGGGGCTGCAATCCAATGCCGGTATTCTATACACGCCAAGCACATGCCCCCTCTCGGCATCCAAACGACCTTATCTGTGTTTATCTGCGTTCATTTGTGGTTCCATTCCCTCCAGGGGTGGACCGGACAGCTTGCGGCACATAATCCCGCCGGTTACGCTTGAATCTGCCATGGCAGGCGCCGATAATGCAATGTATTGGGCACGAGCCTGCCAGCCGGCAGGCGGGTCTGACCTTCAATCCCCGGAGGGGTCGATCGATGAACCGTATTGGATTACTGACCAGCGGCGGCGATGCACCCGGTATGAACGCCACAGTGCGGGCGGTGGTGCGTACGGGCCTGGATGCCGGAATGGACGTGCTGGGCATCAAACGGGGATACAACGGACTCATCAACGGCGATATCGACCGCATGGGCCCCCGCTCGGTCTCGAATATCATCCAGCGCGGCGGCACTATCTTAATGTCGGCCCGAGCGGAAGAGTTCCGCCGCAAGCCCGGCCGCAGCAAGGCCATACATAACCTCCACGTGCATGGGATCGAGGGACTCGTCGTCATCGGCGGCGATGGCACCTTTCGCGGCGCCCAGCAACTGCTGAAAGAGTGGAACGGCAAGGTGGTCGGAGTGCCGGGCACGATCGACAACGACCTCTACGGCACCGACTACACGATCGGCTTCGATACGGCTGTGAATACTGCCCTGGATGCAATAGACAAGATACGCGACACTGCGAGTGCTCACGAACGGACGTTCCTGGTGGAAGTGATGGGCCGGCATGCGGGCTTCATCGCGCTGGACGTAGCCGTCGCAGGCGGCGCAGAGATCGCGCTCATACCCGAAACGCAGACCACCATCAAGCAGGTCGCCGAAGCACTCACCGAAAACAGGAGCAAAGGCAAGACATCCAGCATCGTAGTTGTGGCCGAAGGCGACGAGGAAGGCGGTGTCATGCACGTCGCCGCAGAACTGAAGAAGCACCACGGGATCGACACGCGCGTGTGCATACTGGGCCACATCCAGCGCGGCGGATCACCCACGGCAGCCGACCGGCTGCTGGGCTCGAGGCTCGGAGCGTATGCCGTGGAACTGCTGGGCAAGGGCAAGAGCGGCGTAATGGCCGGCGAGATCAACCATAAGCTCGTGGCGCC
>JAUWKK010000164.1 GCA_030614245.1 Planctomycetota bacterium
AGTCGAAGCCCCCGGTTCGCGGCGTGAGGGCGTTCTTGAGACGGAGGTTGTTCGGACTGGTTCCACGGTTTATCAAGTGGTTCATAGCGAAGATATACAGCCCCGTGCAGCTTGCCGCGTTGCGGTATCGCTACGTGACGGTGGCTGTCAGCATCGCAGTGCTTGCCGTGGTTGTGGGGTACTACGAGAGCGGGCGGATCGGTTTTCGTTTATTCCCGGCGGTGGAATCCCACAGGATTCGCGCCACGGCCGTTTTGCCCTACGGCACACCTGTCGAAGAAACCAGAAAACTGCAAGAGCGAATGATCGGAGCGGCCCTCGAAGAACTTGGCGAGCACGGAGGCGACACCATCTCCGAAGGAATCTACTCCCGCGTCCGGGGCCACATCGCCGAGGTCAGCGTCAGGCTCGTCCCGGTCGACGAACGCGAGGTCGATAGTCTGCCTGATGAGAAGAGCCAGATCACGTCGACGGAGTTCGGCAATCTGTGGCGCAAGCGGCTGGGCGACGTCTCCGGCATCGAGTCGCTGACTTTCGACTCGAATATCGGCGGGCCATCGCCGGGCGCGGCAATCGACATCGAGTTGAGCCACGTCAATATGGAAACGCTCGAACGCGCCGGGGCCGAGCTCGCGGAGCATCTGAAATCGTACACCGGTGTGAAAGACATCGACGACGGCTTTGCTCGCGGCAAGATGCAGTTTGACTTCAAGATCAAGCCCGAGGCTGAGAGTCTGGGTCTGACGGCAGTCGATATCGGGCGTCACGTGCGATCCTGCTTCTACGGCGCAGAAGCGCTCCGCCAGCAGCGCGGCCGAGACGAAATCCGAGTCATGGTGAGACTGACGGAAAGGGAACGCCGGACCGAGCACAGCCTCGAGAACCTGATAATACGCACCAGGGACGGCGGCGAGATGCTCTTCTCCGAGGCGGCGGAAATCAAGCGCGGCCGCGCTTATACAGAGATCAAACGCGTGGACGGCCGCCGTTCGGTCAACGTTACCGCCGACGTCGTCCGCGGCGTTGCCGAGCCGGACCAGGTCATAGAAGACCTGAAGGAGAACGTCCTGCCCAAGATGATGCCGGAGTATCCGGGGCTGAGCTATGATCTCGGCGGCGAGATGCGCGAGCGGATGGAAGCACTGGAGAGCCTCCGGGGCGGTTTCGTTGTCGCGCTGATCGTCATCTACGCGATGCTGGCTATACCATTCAAGAGCTACAGCCAGCCGCTGATCGTCATGACTTCGATACCGTTCGGCATCGTAGGCGCCGTGACAGGCCACGTGCTGATGGGATATGAGCTCAGCATAATAAGCATGTTCGGGATTGTTGCGCTCGCGGGGGTCGTGGTCAACGACTCGCTGATCCTGATCCACGCCGCCAATGAACGCCGCGACGAGGGGGCATCGGCGTTCGATGCGGTCTCGTACGCCGGCCGCCGCCGCTTCAGGCCGATCATCCTCACGTCCTTCACGACGTTCCTCGGGCTGGCGCCGATGATCTTCGAGACATCCATTCAGGCCCGCATCCTCGTCCCGATGGCCATCTCGCTGGGCTACGGCATTCTGTTTGCAACTTCGATAGCGCTGCTCCTGGTGCCGGCATTATACCTGGTGATCGAGGATTTCAAGCGGATGTCAGGCTGGCTCTTCTTCGGGCGGACGAGATAGACAACAGCGCCCAGCCTCGCCTGTCCGCCTATGGAGGGTTGGGGCGGCATTTCTTCGTGGGGCAGGCTTTCCAGCCTGCCGATTCACTGCATTCCTCCGCCCCGTTGGGGCTGGATTTCACTCGTCAACCTAACCCACGGCGTTGCCGTGGGCTATTCTAATTCGCCCCTGACGGGGCTCCGGGTGGCACGGTCAACCGTCCTCGGTTGGCCGTGGGCTTTTTCCTGCACCTCTACACGTCCAAGCTCCGCTTCACGTGTCTACCCTGCCGGTATTCTATCTATATGCCAAATACATGCCCTATCTCGGCATCCACACCATCTTATCTGTGTTCATCTGTGGTTCCAGCCCCCTCAAGCAGTGCCGAACAACGCAACCAGCTCCCAATTAAGCACTTGACTTCGTATGGCCATTCTTGGTATATACCAACAGGACAAAGGACGTTATCCGGGTTGCGGTGACACGGGATACTCTAAGACCGAACAGCCGAACCGACCTGAAAGGAGACCAGACCATGTTGAAAATCAGAGCAGCCGCCTTCGCGTACACGGCAGTCTGCCTCTGCGTGCCGGCGCACGCCCAGGAGAAACTCGCCTACGCCGACATCGCCGCAAGACTCTACGCCCTGGAGCGCCTCGCCGAGCCGCCCGCTGCCGGTGAGATCAGCGGCAACTGGAGCAGTTTCGACCGAGGAGCGAAGTACAACAAGCAGACGGGGCGGTACGAGAACTGGCACGCCAACAGCGACGGAGGGGGGTTCATTCGGAAGGAAGCCGCCGGCATCGTCGCGGCCGAAATGAAAGGCCCAGGCGTGATATGGCGTGTATGGTCCGCCTTGCCCACCGGCGGGCACATCAAGATATACATCGACGGAGCCGACAAGCCGGCCCTCGACATCCCCTTCAAACAATACTTCAACAACAGGCAGGGAATGTTCGCGTATCCGGCGCTGGTCCACGTGCTGTCGCGCGGGCACAACAGCTTCATTCCCATCCCATACCAGAAGTCCTGCAAGGTCGTCCTGGCCCCGAAATGGGGGGCCTATTACCAGATTACCTGCACTACGTTTGCCGAGGGCACGATCGTGCCGAGCTTCACGGGCAAGTTCAGCGATGCCGACAAGGCCGCCCTTGCGAAGGCGAACAAGGTACTCGCCGCACGCGGCTCCGATCCGAAGCCCGCCCGCAGCGGAGCCAAAACGGAAGAGAAGACCCTCACGGTCGAACCGGGCAAGACGGTCGATGTCTTCGGGCTCCCGGGCGCTCGTGCGATCACGGCGCTGAAGGTCAAGCCGGCACTGGGCGCGGACGACGACCCCGTCAAAGTCCTGCGCGAGCTGGCGATGAGCATCGCCTGGGACGGTGAGGCGAAGCCGAGTGTCTGGACGCCGCTCGGCGACTTCTTCGGGACGGCCCCGGGCATCAATAAATACAAGTCGCTACCGTTAGGCATGACGGACGAAGGGTTCTACTCCTACTGGTACATGCCGTTCGCGAAGGGCGCGCTTATCAAGATCACCAACGACGGCAAGCAGCCCCGGTCGATGAAGTTCACCGTCACGCACGCACCGCTCACCGCTCCGGCGGACAAGCTCCTGCGATTCCACGCCAAGTGGCATCGCGACGCGTTCCCCGGCGTTGACAAGGACGCATACCTGGGCGGCGAGCGCTGGCCCGACTGGCCCGGGCTTATAGTCAAGGGACGCGGCCGCTTCTGCGGCGTCAACCTGCACGTGTGGAACCCCAACCCGTTCGGGAGGGTCCGCAAGCAGATCCCAGGGGGCTGGCCGACGAAGAACCGGCGGATCAACGGCGTCCTCAACGCTGCGGCCACGAGGTGGTGGTGGGGCGAAGGCGACGAGAAGTTCTTCGTCAATGGCGAAAAGTACCCCTCGACTTTCGGCACCGG
The DNA here is from genome assembly GCA_030614245.1 of Planctomycetota bacterium. Taxonomy (GTDB): domain Bacteria; phylum Planctomycetota; class PUPC01; order JABMSA01; family JAUWKK01; genus JAUWKK01. The sequence goes on from JAUWKK010000164.1 coordinate 3,579, forward strand.
CTCGGAGGACTACTTCGGCTATGCCTGGGCGGCTCGCAATCCGGTCGAGTTCCAGAGCGCCCTCCAGAACGTGCCGCTCAACAAGAACGACAGCCTCGGGCACATCTCGAACAACCGCTTCCAGATCGCCGACAACGTGCCGTTCCAGACCGCCTTCGAGGCCTGCATCGAGAAGTACCACCCGAACGAATGGCCGCTGCTTTACTCCTGCACGCCGTACTGGTATCAACAGGCCGGACAGGCCGACCCCTACGGGCCGGTTCCGGCGGCGGAGCGCGTCGACTACTACGTTGCGCCCAAGTAGGTCGTCCGGAGATGAAGGATTCGGGTGCCACGGTCAACGGTCTTCCGTTGGCCGTGCTCCGCCCACATCCAAGCTTCGCTTCACGTGTCTACCCGATGCCTGATTATTAACGCCGGCGAAGACCGGTGGTGCTTGTGGCTCCGAGGGCGGTTTATTCAGAGCCCGCCGCAAGCACGCGAGATTGGCCGAAAAACGTCCTGACTGTGCCATTTCGCCGCCGAAGCCATCTCATGGCCACAGAGAGAGGCGGACGATGTCGAGGCAATCGAGGCCAAAGAGGCTACAACGCAAATGCCCCGCCCCACTTGACTGCATGCAGTCCCTGCCGTATACTCTAGTTTGAGCGGGTTGTGTCTGAGTACGCCGGAGGTCCCTCGTGCGGCGGCTATTGGTATCCATATGCTTGGCTTGTCTTTTCGCTGGCAGCGCTCTTGTTGCAGGCGAGACCGAGGCAGCAGCACGGCAGTACGAGAAGTTGTCCGCCGAGGCCGCGGCCGTGATGAAACAGTCCAATCCGAAGCCGGAAGATATCCGCGGGCTTCTAGTGGGCTTCGACCGTTTCGCCGCTCTCTATCCCAAGTCGAGCCACGCACCTGACGCCCTGTATCGCCGCGCGATTCTCGGAATCACATACATCTCCGATAAAGAACGCATCGTCTGTTTCCGCCGGATTGTCGATGAGTATGCACGGAGCTCGCTCTGCGAAGGCAGCTACTTCAGCCTCGGCCAGCTTTACCTCGATAGCGGCGATGCTCGCTCCGCGCGCAGGGCATTCTGCATGATGTTGTCTCGATACCCGAGCACGAGAATGCGAAAGACCGTCCACGGCATGCTCAACCAGATCAACCTCATCGGCAAGAGCCCACGGCCGATGGAACTGCGTGATATCAACGGGAGCATCGTGAAGTTCCCGGCGGACGGCATCCCGACGGTAATCGGCTTCTGGGCCGCATGGTGCGAGCCCAGCGTCAAGCAGCAGGAACTCATAGGCAAGCTGCGCGCGAAGTTCGGGCCGGAGCGGCTTGAAATCCTCAGCATATGCCTCGATGGCGATCCCCAGAAGGTTTTGTCGCCCTTTGCGAAAATAGACAAGAGCCGCCGGCCGCGGATTCTCGCTTCGAAGGGATGGGATGACCCGCTCGCTAAGGAGTTCCGTGTCGTTACTGTGCCGGCAACGTTTGTGCTCGACCGCCACGGTGTCGTCCGTCACGTCGGCACGGGTGGTGACGGCCTCTGGGCTGCGATCCATGCGCTGCTGGATGCCGAAGCTAAGCAGGAGCCGCCAAAGAAGGGAAAGCCGGGAACGAAGAAGCGCGGACAACCGTCCCGCCACGATGACAATTCGCCTGAAGCGAAGCCGAGAGACTGATCCTGGAGACTTCACGATGCAAGACGCGGCCTTTCAACGCTGCATTGACCCAGCCTGCGGGCATACTCTTGGCATTCGCGAATACGCCTTCGCCTGCCCGAAGTGCGGCGAACTGCTGGACGTGGTCTACGACTGGCCGAGGCTGAATCCGCCGCGCTCGCTGGATGATTTCGACGATTTACGAGCCGATTTCGAGAATCCGCTCAATTTCTCGGGAGTCTGGCGGTTCCGGCAGCTCATCCCGTTCGCACCGGAGAATGAGATCATCACGTGTGGCGAGGGCCAGACTCAATTGCGGCCCGGGCGCCATGCCGCCGATTACGTAGGCGTGATGCCGGAAAGATTCCACCTGCAGTATGAAGGCCTGAACTTCAGCGGGTCGTTCAAGGATAACGGAATGACCGGCGCGTTCACGCACGCGCGGATGGTCGGTGCGACGCGCTCGGCGTGCGCATCAACGGGCAACACGTCGGCATCCATGGCCGCGTTCGCGTCGGGCACGGGGCTGCTGGAAGCCATCGTCTTTATCGGCTCGGGCAAGATAGCGCTCGGCAAACTCGCGCAGGCACTCGACTACGGCGCGCGCACAATCCAGATCGATGGCGACTTCGACGATGCAATGGCCCGCGTGCAGGAAGTCTGCCGAGAGACCGGCATATACCTGATGAACAGCCTGAATCCGTTCCGCCTCGAGGGCCAGAAGGCGATTATGTTCCGCGTCCTCGAGGGACTCCGCTGGCAGGTACCCGACTGGATCGTCGTGCCTGGTGGTAATCTCGGCAACAGTTCGGCCTTCGGCAAGGCGTTCGCCGAACTGTACGAACTGGGCCTGATCGACCGTATCCCGCGCATTGCGATAATCAACGCCGCCGGCGCGCCCACGCTCTCGAATCTCGTCAACGACCGCGGCCTGGCGTGGAACGACGGGCACGTCGATAACGATGCGATCAAGACCTGTTACGACGAAATGGACCGCGAGAACATCCACGCCTGCACCATAGCGTCGGCCATCGAGATCAATCGCCCCGTCAACCTCAAGAAGGCGCTCCGCACGCTCGCGATCACCGGCGGCGTCGTCCGTACGGCCACCGACGAGCAGATACTCGATGCCAAGGCCGTCGTCGCTCGCGACGGTATCGGCTGCGAGCCGGCCTCAGGCGCATCCGTGGCCGGAGCGCGCCTGCTCCGCCAAGAAGGGGTCATCGCCCCCGACGACATGGTCGTCTGCATCCTGACCGGCCACCAGTTGAAGGACCCCAACGCTACGATCTGGTATCACAGCATGGGCGCCGAAGCCAGCAAGGCTGCACTGGAGAAATACGGCGTCCGCTCGGCCGGACACGCGAACCAGCCGATTAGAGTTGCGAA